>CALAED010000754.1 GCA_937891035.1 uncultured Thermomonosporaceae bacterium
TTAAGTCACGGTAAGCGTGACGGCCCACGTCAGCGGTACAGCCGAGTGACCAGATCGGCGCCGAGACCCACCTTCTCGTAGTGGTCCTTGCACAGCTTGATGTAGTCGAACACGTCGAACGTGCCGGTCACCTGGCCGTTCTCGTCCAGCCACAGGAGCGGCCCGGTGACGTTGAAGGTCACCCGCATCGGCTCGTCGCTCTCGTACGCCACCAGCGTGTGCGCCTCGCCGGGAGCCTCGTAGACGAAGTCGCCCGCGGTGGCCACCCAGTCGTGTTCGAGATATCCCCACCTGCCGGAGATGGTGTACGCGAACACCTGGTGCGGGTGGTAATGCCGGTTCACGAGCCCGGCCCCACGCGACATCAGCACGTCGCACCAGCGATTCTGGCCGGGGGAGATCCACAGCGGCCTGGTCCCGACCGTCTCAGAGATCGGCGCGTAGTAGCGGTCGTCGTCGGTCGGGGCGTTCGCGATGTACGCCTCCGGGACGGCATCCGGCCGGAAGACCTGCGGCACCGGCCGCAGGCCGCGCCAAAATTCCGTCTTCGCCGCTTCTGTCATCGGCCTCTCCTCGCTCGCGCGTCGAATCTGATTTCGATTTCCACCATTCATCGCGCGATCAGCACGGCGCAATACCCCTCCCGCCGCCTGGCATCGCCGTCTCACAAGGACCCGCAAAGCGACCTCGGCGGCACCCTCCGCCCCTTCCGGCTCCATCAGTTCCGAAACGGCAGGTCGGCCCGGATGATGCTGGCAAGCCCGCTTCTCCCCGTCAATCCGTTGCCTTATCGGCGATCGCTACCCGGGCCACGGTATTTTTCCTGTGCCAAGCGCGTGCTCCGAAGGCGGTCGGCAGGCGTTACATAAGATATGGGGATCCACAGGTCCGAGGCGGGCGGTGTGCGGAGCATCAGGCGCGGGGCGGCGCGGGGGTCGCGGCGTACGGCGAAGCTGCTGCTACGGCTGCTGCGCCGCACCCTGTTGGCGGCGTTCAAGGCGGCCCGGCCACTGACGGCCGCGCGACGCCCGGCGGCCGGCGAGCCAGGGCGGCTGCGGGTGCGGATCCTGTTGCTGCACGCGTACGGGATGGGCGGCACCACCCGTACCGTGCTCAACCTGGCCGGCCAGCTCGCCGCGGCCCACGACGTCGAGATCATCAGCCTGCGCCGCAACCGGGCCGAGCCGTTCTTCCCCTTCCCGGCCGGCGTCACCGTGACGGCGCTCGACGACCACACCGCTCCGCGCGGGCGGGCGTGCCGGCTGCTGTCGCGGCTGCCCTCGGTGCTCACGCCCGTGGAGGACGCCTCGTTCCGCTGGCTGTCGCTCTGGACCGACATGCGGCTGCTGTCGCGGCTGGCGACCCTGCGCTGTGACGTGCTCATCGGCACGCGGCCATCGCTGAACCTGCTGGTCGCCGAGGCCGCCCCGCGCGGCGCCCTGACCATCGGCCAGGACCACATGAACCTCGGCTCCTACCGGCGCGAACTGCGCGCGGCCATCACCCGGCGCTACCGCCGGCTCGATGTGGTCGCCGTACTGACCGAGACCTCGCTCGCCGACTACGGCGCGGCGCTGGCCGGGGCGCCCGTCAAGATCGTGAAGATCCCCAACTCCCTGCCCGCGTTGCCCGGCGGATCGGCGACCGGCGAAGCCCGCGTGGTGCTCGCGGCCGGCCGGCTGATCCCGCAGAAGGGCTTCGACCTGCTGATCGAGGCGTTCTCGCTGGTCGCGCCCAAGCACCCGGACTGGACGCTGCGGATCTTCGGCTCGGGCGCCCAGCGAGACGCGCTGCGGAAGATGATCGCCGAACGCGGGCTCGGCGACCGGATCGAGCTTCGCGGCCGGACCACCGACCTGGCCGCCGAGATGTCAAGGGCCGCCGTCTACGCGTTGTCCTCACGGCACGAGGGCCTCCCGATGGTGCTCATCGAGGCGATGAGCAAGGGCCTGGCGATCGTCGCGTTCGACTGCCCGACCGGCCCGGCCGAGATGATCACGCACCGCCAGGACGGGCTCTTGGTCCCCGCCGAGGACGTCGCGGCCTTCGCCGCCGCGCTGGACGAGGTGCTCGGTGACGACGACCTGCGCCGCAGCCTGGCGGCGGGCGCCGCGAAGGCCGCGCAAGCCTACGACCCGGACGTGATCGGTGCCTCCTGGAACGATCTCCTCGCCGCTCACCGCCCCCGGTGAGGGAGCCGTCGGCGCCGCCCGAGGGGCAGGCCGCAAACCCATCCGCTTTTCGGGGGGCGTGGCACCTGTCGATCATTGCCCGGCATGTGTTAGCGGCTCGAGTCGTTCACCGGGTGATGCCGTGGTCTGGTGCGGCGCTGCCTGTGGGGGAAATGGCGGCGAAGAGTATTCGGATGCGAATGGGTAGCTGCCCACAAACCCGTTGGCGTCGTCTCACAACGAGACGCCGCCCCCGTTTAATTCTCGGACGCTACGGCAACATCGGCGTGGGGTTCGCACCAGACAACCTGTTCCAGGTCGTCGTTTTCGTAAGTGCCCCAGTCCTTCGCGAGGTCTGAAACGATCTGCAACCCGTGGCCTTCCGTGCTGAACCACGCATCCGTAACATGCGGCCGCGTCAGGCTCACGGCATCATTGGTGACCTCAAGCCGAACAACGTTGCCACACAAATACACTGCAGCCGAGATCGCGCCACCCGTAGGTCCGTGTTTGCGCGCATTGTCCGCAAGTTCCGCAGCGCACAAAGTCACGTCGTAAAGAGTCTCTTCATCGATGTGGCCCGACAGCAGATCGCGCACCCAACGACGAGCCACAGACACATGCTGCTCGGTAGCCGCGTACGTACTCGTACCAAGCAGACGTTTCGCATCCATGACCATCACGGGGCCTCCTTTGACGATCTGTGGCTGAGCGGTCCAGCCGCGCCGACGCGCCAGCTCGCGCGAGTTAGCGATGATCATGTGCTGGTATCCGTAGGCGATCCCCCGGGGGTTCACCTGGGGGACGGCCTTCCCGTTCTTGCCGACTTGGCTGATGGACCAATCGTCGCGTTGCTCGGGCTGCTTCACGGATGCCGCCATGATCGCCTCCTCTGTGCCGGGTAGCGATTCGGTCGCGTTCCGTCATGAAATCGGCTGGCGGGATACCGTGGGAACCGTTGATGTGTTGATGGGAGCGCACGTCAACGTCGTCAACACCCCGAGGTGCCACGCCCCATGACGACTTTCGGTCAGCGAATGCGCGCGCTCATGGCCGAGCGCGGCATCAGCCTGCGCCAGTTGGCGAGGACAGTGCATTACGACGTCGGCGGCTTGTCGAAGGTCGCGCGCGATCTGCAACGCCCTTCCGAGCAGATGGCTCGTGTCCTGGACGAGGCCCTTGACGCTGCGGGGGAGCTGGCCGAGCTCGCGCGGGTCAGCCGTCCCGCCTCGCCCGTCGACGACACGCTTGAGCTGGCGAGCTGGCTCGAGCAGTCCAACGTGGGCGACGGCGCGATCGACTACCTCGAGGCCACGATTCGGCGCCTGGCCTATGACTATCCGCGCCGGCCGCCGCTCGGAAGTCCTGGCCGAGACGCGCGAACTCCAGACCCGCATCACAACGACTTTGCGCGGCGGGCGGCAGCGGCTCGCCCAGACCCGGACGCTGCTGGAGATCTCCGCCGAACTGTTCGCGCTGAGCAACCTCCTGGCCGGCGACGTCGGCCGCTACAACCTCGCCGACGCCTACGGATACGCCGCCTGGACCTGCGCCCAGGAGGCCGACTCCGACGCCGCCCGCGCCCTGGTGCTGTGCGCCCAGTCCAAGACGGCCCGCTGGGAAACCCGCTACCGCCATGCCGCAGAGCTGGCCGGCCGAGGATTCGAGCTCAACGCCACGACCAGCCGCGGCCGGGTGCTGTTGGCCGTCTCCGAAGCGACGGCGCTGCAATCGTGCGGTGATGTGACGACCGCGTACGAGGCCATGGAGCGCGCCCAGCGCGCCCGCGAGGAATACTCGGCCGCCGACGAGGCCGCGGACGCCTGGAGCTGCACCCGCGCCCGGCAAGCCACCTACGCTCTCCAGGTCGATTTCGGCGCCCGCGACCCGGCCGCGATGCTGCGCTCTGTCCAGGACGCCGACGACGCGTGGACCGACGGCGACCAATGGGTCTATGGCACGTGGGCACAAGTCCGCATCGGCGCCGCTCTGGCGCACGTGATGACCGGCGAGCCGGAAGGCGCCGCCGCCGAACTCGCCCCGGTCTTCGACCTCGGCGCCGAGTACCGCGTCGTCACCATCATCGGTCGCATGGCCGAGGTCGGCCGCCGGCTCGGCCACACCCGATACAAGGGAGACCGGCGCGCCGCCGATCTCGCCGAACGCATCCGCGCGTTCCAGACCGGGTCTCTGGAGCACAAGGCCATCACCGCGCCGGGGGTACCGTGAGTCCGCTTCCGGACCGCATGGCTGATCACTGGTGGTGGCGTCCAGGTGTGCGCCCCGGCCGGCGCCTGCTGGTCTGGCATATCCTCCTCGGCGACCACCCCGAGGTGCGCGACCTCGTGCGGCAATGCCAGGACAAACTGGCGGGCCTCGACGGCCTGGACCTCATCCCCCCCGAGTGGTTGCACATGACCACACAGATCGTGGGATTCGCCGATGAGATCGGCCGCGAGGAGATCGAGGCCATGATCAGCGCAGCGGCCGAGCGGCTCGCCAACATCGACCCAGTCCAAGTGGAGGTCGGCAAGGTGTGGTTTCACCCTGAGGCCGTCATGCTCACCGCCCGTCCGGCTCGTGTCCTCGACCCTGTCCGGCTGGCGATCCGGGACGCCGTCGCCGCGACGGTCTCACGCCACCAGCTCGCCGACCAGCCGGATTGGACGCCACACATTTCGGTCGCCTATAGCAACGCCACCGGCCTGGCCGCCCCCATCATCACGGCACTCGGTAATCCACCGAGACCTCGACCGATGACCGTAAGCCAAGTGCACCTCGTTACCCAAGAGCGAGCGGGACACCTCTATCGATGGGACGGCCTCGCACCCGTCGAGCTCGGCCGCACACGGCGAGTCCACATGTCAGAGTGTGAATGAGGAAAGATCACGTGCTCCGATGGAATCCGCTCATGTCGAGCGCACAGCGCGAGTGATGGCCAACGCTCCGGACACGTTTATGATGTTCTCGTCGCGCTCCAGCAGTCGAGCATCCTGGTGGGCGTCCCCGCAAGCCGCTCGCCAAATTGCCAAGGAGGCACAGGGTCTGCCGCTCCTCAGTTTTTGTCGACAACTAATGAAACACCTGAGATTACTGCGGAAAAGATTGTCGACAAAGCCACCACAGTAGCCAAGCCAGTTGTAGGGCTGGACCAGAGTCCTTGGTTGATTTTGCGCCAAGATCTCGTTATGAAAATCCCCTTAAGGACTTGCCACTTATGTTGGCGGTAGCTGCATCCCATAAAGGATGCCTTTTGAGTTTCGCCGACATGGCTCGCCCTCCCGAGTGTCCGCGCCGCACCAAACAGGTACTTGAAAAGCGAAGTACAGAGTGCACGCAGCCG
>CALAED010000755.1 GCA_937891035.1 uncultured Thermomonosporaceae bacterium
CCAGCACCACGGCCGCACCGATGAGCGCCGTACGCCGGCTCGGTCCACCGCGTTCTGCCGGCCAGAACTCGTCTTCGTCATCGAGCCGCTTGGCGAGAGGTGAGGTCGTATCGCTCACGAGCCGTGAGCCTACCGCTCCTGCCGGGGTTCGCAGGCACAAACGGCCCATTCATCCGATTTTGTAGCGCCGGTCGGGTGACCGCGCCGGCATGTTCCGGCGTCAGAGCCCGTTGGCGCCGATGAGGGCGCCAACGGCATAGGTGAGCGTCGCGGCGGCGCCGCCGAGCAGCAGCTGACGCAGGCCGCTGAACCACCACGTGCGCGCGGTGACCCGGGAGACGACCGCGCCTGCGGTGAACAGGCCGATGGCGGCGAGCGCGGCGGCCGGCCACAGGCTGTGGGCGCCGAGCAGATAGGGCAGGACGGGCAGCAACGCGCCGAGGGCGAAGGCGGCGAAGGACGACCCCGCGGCGACGACCGGCGACGGCAGATTGCCGGGGTCGACACCCAGCTCTTCGCGAGCATGGATCTCCAGTGCCTCGTCCGGGTCGCGAGACAGCTGACGGGCCACCTCTGCGGCCAGGTCCGGGGCGACGCCGCGCTCCTCGAACATGCCCGCGAGCTCGGACTGTTCGGCCCTGGGATTGGTGACGAGCTCGCGGCGTTCGACCGCGATCTCGGCCGCTGCCAGCTCGGACTGGGACGCGACCGAGATGTACTCTCCCGCCGCCATCGAAAAGGCGCCGGCGGCGAGACCGGCGAGTCCGGCCAGCACGACGACCTTCTGTGGCGCTTGGCCGCCCGCCACACCGGCGATCAGCGCGAAGTTGGAGACCAGACCGTCCATGGCCCCGAACACCGCCGGGCGCAGCCACCCGCCCGTCACATCGCGATGCTGGTGGTGGATCTCCGGCGACGGTGTGCTGCCGACGGGCTCGCCGGCCGTCATCGCACACCTCCCCAACGGGCGACCCGTACGCCGCCCCGAGCATCGGCGAGGCGAGCACGCCCCCGCATGCGGCGATCCGGGACGCGGTCTCGCCGGCTCCGGCGCCGTCGGCTCGCGCTAGGAGGGTGCGGTCCGATCACAACGCCGACTCCTCGGCCTCATTTCGGCGGCTCGCCCCCGGCGGCGTCGCCCGCGTCGGATGCCGGCTTGCCGGCCGTGGCCGGTTCGGGCCGGGCGCCGCCCGCATCGTCGTCCGTGTCCGCGTCCTCATCCGAGGTGTCCGCCGAGGTCTTGTCCGGGGCTCCGTCTGTGCCGTCGTCCGGCG
The DNA here is from genome assembly GCA_937891035.1 of uncultured Thermomonosporaceae bacterium. Taxonomy (GTDB): domain Bacteria; phylum Actinomycetota; class Actinomycetes; order Streptosporangiales; family Streptosporangiaceae; genus CALAED01. Next base: position 1,275 of record CALAED010000755.1, read on the forward strand.
GCGCGGCGTCTTGCTCGTCCTTCGCCCGCGGTGTCTTCGCCTCGCCAGAGTCGGACGGCCCCTGGTCCGCCGCCGCGTCGGGCGCCGCCTGGCCGGGCGCCTCGGACGCGGTCTCCCGGTCGGCGGTGGCATCGTCGGTGTCCGGGCCTGCCGGCGTCCCGTCGGCGGCCGCGGCCGCCACCGGGGCCGCCTCGCCCTTGTCGCGGTTGACGTACAGGTAGGCGACGGCGGCGGCGAACAAGACGATCGAGGTCCAGTCGTTCAGCCGCAGCCCGAGGATTTCGTGCGCGGTGTCGATGCGCAGCCACTCGATCCAGGCGCGCCCGACGGTATAGGCCGCGACGTAAAGCGCGAACGTCCGTCCGTTGGTCAGCTGGAACCGGTTGCCGGCCCAGATGACGAGGACCGCGACGCCCACGCACCACAGCGACTCGTACAGGAACGTCGGGTGGTAGGTGGACACGTCGCGATACTGGTCGAGCACGTTGCCCAGCGAGTCCTTGGGCCGGTGCGCGAAGTCGATCTCCACCGCCCAGGGCGCGTCCAGCGGCCTGCCGTACAGCTCCTGGTTGAACCAGTTGCCCCAGCGGCCGATCGCCTGGGCCAGCGCGATGCCGGGCGCGGCGGCGTCGGCGAAGTCGCGAATGGAGATGCCGCGCCGACGGCAGGCGATGTAGGCCCCGAGCCCGCCCAGGGCGATGGCGCCCCAGATGCCGAGGCCCCCATGCCAGATCTTGAGGGCGTCGACGGGGTTGCGGCCCGACCTGAAGTACAGCTGGTTGTCGGTGATGACGTGGTAAAGGCGGCCGCCGACCAGGCCGAACGGCACCGCCCAGACCGCGACGTCAACGACCGTCCCCGGTGTGCCGCCACGCTGCCTCCAGCGTCGTTCGCCGAGCCAGACGGCCACGATGACGCCCAGGATGATGGACAGGGCATAGCCACGGAGGGGGATGAACCCGAGGTGCCAAACCCCGTCGGACGGGCTCGGGATAGACGCGAGCGGCTGCATGACAGCAGACGTTACCGCCTCTGTCACCCTGCGCGTACCCGGGACGGATCTATCGCCGGGCCACCTGGCCTGACGCCGGGCCGGACCGCCCTTGACACGGCCAGGCGCGGGCTCAGCCCGGCCGGCCCGGCCGCTCGTTTGAGTGAGGGCCGGCCGGGCCGGCCTTACCGCGTCGTGTCCGGAGATCCGCTCGAGCTGGGCGTCGGATCGCCCGCGGCCGTGATGGCCTGGGCGAGCGCCGTCGGGTTGAGCAACTGGCCCTGTAGATCGAGCTGGCGGCCGTCGAGGAAGACGGTCGGAGTGCCGGTGACCTTCCGCGTCCCGGTGGCGTATCGCGTCATCTGGTCGACCTGTCCGCCCTTTTGCGCGTCGTTCACGCACGAGGTGAACGCGGCGCCGGTGATGCCGAGATCGCGGCCCCAGGCGACCAGGTCCTTGTCGCTGAAGCCCTCCTTGCCCTCGGGCGGCTGGAACTCAAACAACGTGTCGTGGTAGGAGACCCACTTGTCGGCGGGCGTGCACAGTGCCGCGTTGGCGGCCCGCCGCGAGTTCGACGACAGCGGCTCGGCTTGGAACAGCTGGAACGGCCGGTAGACCACCTTGACCTTGCCCTCGGCGGCCAGCCGCTTGATCGTGCTGCCGCTGGCCTCCTCGACCTCCTTGCAGATCGGGCACTGGAAGTCCTCGAAGATCTCCAGCACCGGGGCGTTGACGCCGGACTTGGCCATCGTGATCGATCCGTCGGCGTTCCTGCTCATCGGCGCGAGCGGCCCGGTGTAGGCGGTGGCCTGCTGCGTGCGTGCCTCCTCCCTGGTGGTGACGAACACCGTGATGCCCACCACCAAGGCCAGCACCGCCAGCCCGGAAAGGGTGACAAGCAGCGCCCGCTTGCGCGCCGCGGCCTGGGCCTGGCGCCTGCGCTCCTCGGCGAGCCGGTCCCGAGCCGATCGCTGCCGAGCGGCCTTACTCATGAATTTCTCCTCTATGAATCCCCGTATCCCCGCGTCCGCGCGTTCGGCGCCGGAGCGAGGTCGGCCGACCTGATCTCACTATCGGTTCGGATCCCGGTGCCGGCGCCCGGCGCCGGCCCACCGGGATCTCAGTTGTTATGCAGCCCGAAGAGCCGGTCCAGCGCGAGCCGGCTCTTGGGTAGCACCAAAATCCATCCGGCGATCACGAGAAAGCCCAGATCCCGGAGGATCTCGCGAAGATATCGCGCCCCCATCCCCGATCGCGGGGCGGCGCCGCCGCCGCCGAAACATCCGCAGTCGATGGACAGGCCGCGCGCCCAGACCGAGATGATCCCGGCGATGAAAACGACCAGGAGCAGGGCGCTCGCCGCCGCGGCAAGCCGCGTGGCGAAGCCCAGCACGAGCAGCCCGGCCAGCGCCAGCTCAAGAACGGGCAGCCCAACGCCGACGACGCCCACCATGCCCTCGGGCAGGATCTGGTAGGAGCGCACGGCGAGCTTTTGCAGGCTCGGCGGCTCGGTCACCTTGGCCCAGCCGGCCAGTCCCAGCACGATGGCGAGGCCGGCGCGGGCCGCCGTGGTGAGCCACGGCTGGATCACCGGCCAGCGGCCACGCGCGGCCGCCGGCCGTGCGGCCGCTCGCCCTTTGGCCGGGGCAAGGTGATCCGCCATGATGATCGTCTCCAACGCTGCGACTCGAGTTCGGCGACCGCGCGCGGGCGCGCGGCACGCCACCGTATTCGAGACCGGATAAACGCGCCGTCAAACGCGAACGCGCTCCCGTCTCCCGCTCCCGCTACCTGCCGATCCTGCCATGACACGGGTGGGTCAGGTGGGGCGACGGACCCCACTGGCCAGCTCTACGGTCAGTTTGCGCAGTTCGTCCAGCCCGGCCTTATGCGACGGAGCGTCCAACAAGCGCCGGATGAAGGCCGAGCCGACGATGACCCCGTCGGCGAACGCCGCCACCTCGGCCGCCTGCGACCCGGTGCCGACCCCGAGGCCGAGGCCGACCGGCAGCGTGGTGTGCGCGCGGGTCCGCTCGACCAGCCTGGCCGCTCCGGTGTCGACCGCGCCGCGCGTGCCGGTAACCCCCATGAGCGAGGCGGCGTAGACGAAACCGCGGCAAATCGACGTGATCGTCGCGATGCGCTCGTCGGTGGAGCTCAGCGCCACCAAGAACACCTTGTCCAGGTCGTGGTGGTCGGCGGCGGCCAGCCACGACCCGGCCTCCTCGGGCGTGAGGTCGGGGGTGATGAGCCCGGCGCCCCCGGCGCCCTTCAGGTCGCGGGCGAACGCGTCGACGCCGTAGCGATCCACCGGGTTCCAGTACGTCATGACCAGCACCGGAACACCGGTGGCCGCCACCGCCTCGACCGTGCGGAACACGTCGGCGACGTGTACGCCGCCCACCAGCGCCCGGTGCACAGCGTCCTGGACCGTCGCGCCGTCCATGAGCGGGTCGGTGTACGGCAGACCGATCTCGATCATGTCGCAGCCGCCGTCGACCATGACCTTGACGGCCTCGATCGCTCCCTTTACGGAAGGGAATCCGGCGGGCAGGTAGCCGATCAGCGCGGCCCGGTCGGCCGCCTTCGCCTTCGCGAACGCGACGGAACTGCTCATGGAACTATTCATGAGACGGCCTCCTCGCCGCTCACCAGACCGAACCAGCGGGCCGCGGTGTGCAT
>CALAED010000756.1 GCA_937891035.1 uncultured Thermomonosporaceae bacterium
TGAGCCCGGCCAGGCTGTTGTGTCGATCTGGATGAACGAGTTACGGTCCGGCGCGGTCCAAAAGGTGTGATTGTTGACCTGACTCCGCGTCCACCCGTTCGGCGCGGCCAGCGAGAATCCCGGGCCCCGCACGATCGTGTAACCGGGCGGCGCCGCGGCGGGTGACTGCGTGGCCGCGCCCCCATCGCCTTTGCCATCGTCGTTCAACAGCGGCCACAGCACGAGCGCGGCGACGACGAGGGCGAGGCCCACCGCGAAGGCGACGCCGCCGAGCACGATCCCCTTACGTCTGCAGGGCGGAGCGGACTGTTCGGGCGGTGTCTGGCGGGACGCCTCGTCGGTCGGCGGGGTGGTGTCCGCGGACCCGCCCTGCGGATTGGACCCCCAGGCCTGCTCGAAGCCGCGCTGCGCCGCGGCGTACCCGCCGGGACCGTGCCGGTACGGGCCGCCGCCGCCGAACATCGTCGCGCTCTCCAGAGACGGCGGGTCGTTGACCGTGTCGGCCGACCCGGGATCGAAATCCGCGGGGCCGAGCGTCGGACCGGGCGTCGGCGCGAACTGGGTGCGGTCGAGTTGGGCCTCCTCCGCCCAATCCCGCGGATAGCGGGCTGGGTCGTCCGATGCCGCCGCGGCGAGCAGCGGCAGCGCGGCCGTGGCCGGCATGCGGCGCGTCGGGTCGCGGACCAGCAGGCCTTGGATGATGGGGCCCAGCCGTTCGGCGCGGCGCGGGGGCGGCGGGTCCTCGGTGAGGGTGGCGGCCAGCGCCGCCATCGCGTCCCCGCGCTCGTACGGCGAGTGGCCCTCGACCGCGGTGTAAAGGGTGGCGCCCAGCGCCCATAGGTCGGAGGCGGGCATGGCCTTGTCGCCTTGGGCGCGTTCGGGCGCGATGTATGCGGGTGACCCCATCACCAGACCGGTCTGGGTGAGGGTGACCTCGCCAGGCATCTGGGCGATGCCGAAGTCGGTGAGCACGGCGCGGCCGTCGTCGGAGATCATCACGTTGCTCGGCTTGACGTCGCGGTGCAAGATCCCCGCCGCGTGCGCGTGGTTGAGCGCCTCGAGCAGTTGCAGCCCGATCTCGGCGACCCGGCGCGGCCGCAGCGGCCCGTCCTGGTCGATGATCTCCTGCAGCGGGCGGGCCTGGACGAACTGCATGATGATCCACGGGCGGCCGTCTTCGCGTACGACATCGTGGACGGTCACCACGCCGGGGTGGCTGAGCCGGGCCGAGGCTCGCGCCTCCCGGAAGGTCCGCTGGTACAAGATGTCGCGCTCAGGGGCGTCGAGGCCGGGCGGCAACAGCACCTCCTTGACCGCGACAACGCGGTCGAGCAGCTCGTCATGTGCCCGCCACACCGTGCCCATGCCGCCGCGGCCGACCACCGTCGTGAGCCGATAGCGCCCACCGACCAGCCGACCTCGACCCTGACCCTCACCCATATCCCCGATGGTCTCCAAAGCCTGTGGCCCTGCCTAGAGCCTGCCGCGCCGGCCTTGCGCGCAAAAGATAAGGCGGCCACGGTTGATCAGCGGCCGCGGGGGCAGACCCCGACTCCCGTCACTCACCGCACACCTTACTTCGCCGGGCGGAATGACGCGAAGACCGGCTGTAGGCGCTCGATGGTCGCCGCCCAGTCGTTCGCCGGCGCGGAGACGAGGATCGCGTAGCCGTGCCCGTTCGTGACGAACCCGCGGTCAAGCACGCGCTTCGCACCCGATCCGCTGCCCCAGGTGAACTCCCAGTCCGCGGACTTGCTGCCATCGCCCGTATCGGGCACGGGCGGCTGGTCGCCCGTCGGCTCGAGCCTGAGCCGCCGGTAGTTCGAGAACCGCCCGGGGGCGGCGCGATCCTGGCTCCGCCAGTCGGCCAGTGCGCTTGAGTTCGGGTTGTCGGTCTGGTCGATCTGTATGTAGGAACGCCGGTCGGGCGCGTAGAAGAAGACACTCGCGGACCTGCGCTCCGGGCCGGTCCAGTCCGCCGGCACGTCGATGGAAAAGCCCGTGGGGTCGCTGTGTCTCCGGAAACCGGCGGCGACGCCGGGCGACGCCGAGCGGGAGCCGCCCTCAGTGGCCGACGCGGACGCCGAGGGGGACGGGGAGGACGAGGGCGATGCCGACGCCTGGGGCCCGGTCGGCTGGGCCGCGCCGGCCGGCTCGTCGTCGTCCCTGCTGATCCATGCCCACACGCCCAGGATCAGCAGTGCGCCGACCGCGATCGCGGTGATGACCAAAGCGGTCCGGCCCCCAGCCGACCCCCGTACGGGTCCGTCCGGCGAGGCTGCGGAGGCGCCCGCCGGGACGGTCGGCGGGACCGTCGGCGGGACCGTCGGCGGGGCGCCACGGGCGGGCGCGGCCGTACGTCCGATCCGGTCGGCGCCGGGCTCGGCGCCCGTCGGCGCGGCCGACGCGACCGGTTGTGCCGGATCGGTGGGCGTCTCGTCGGAGGCGGGCGATTCCGTGGGTGAGCCGGCGCCAGGGGTGTCCGCGGGCGGGGTATCGACGGCGGGCGGCGGAGCGGGCC
>CALAED010000757.1 GCA_937891035.1 uncultured Thermomonosporaceae bacterium
GTACGCGGTCTGCTGTCGCTCACCCGCCCGGTGCGCGACCCGAAGGTGGTGCGCACCGGGCGGCCGCTGCCCGCCGGCACCCTGCTCGGCTACTTCCAGCGGGCCGGACGACGTTTTGACATCTCCTGGCAGGTGCTCGCCGCGATCATGCTCGTGGAGACCAAGTTCGGCCGAGTGAAGTCGTCGAGTTGGGCCGGCGCGCAGGGCCCGATGCAGTTCCTGCGGGCCACATGGAAGGCCTATGGGCTGGGCGGCGACGTGCACGATCCGCGTGACGCGGTCATGGGGGCGGCCAACTATCTGCATGCCTCCGCCGGGCGACTACGCACGGGCCGTGCACGCCTATAACCCCGACCGCCGCTACGTGGACGCCGTGCTCCGCCATTCGCGTCAGATGAGGCGCGACCCGCGCGCGTTCTACGCGTACTACAACTGGCAGGTGTTCGTCGTCACCACCCGCGGCGACGTACGCCGCACCGGACCGGCGCCGCGCTAGCGTCGGCCGCGAAAACGCCGCGCATGGCCGAGATCCGCCGGGCGCGGCTCCGCGACCCGCGGCGCGCGGCCGGTCGTAGTCATCGATGGCCACGACCGGTCGCGCGGCCGTTACCGTACGGCGAGTTCGGCGAGTTGGGCGGGCGCGCCGATCGTCAGGCGGACATGGCGGGCACACCGCGCAGGTCCACGGTGTCCTCGCTGGTATCGGCGACCGTCTGGAAGGCGCGGCCGTCCGTGGAGATCGCGACCTGGTAGCGGGTGGGCGAGTCCCAGGTGGCGGTGAGCTCATCGAGCGAGCGGACGCCGCCGAGGTCGACGCGCAGGGACGCGTCCTCGCCGGCCGGCTCCCAGGAGGTGAGCACGCTGCCGTCAACCGCGGCGATCGCCGGCCGGCTCGCGTCCTGCGACGTCGCGCTGACCGGCCGGCACCTGGCCAGGTTCGTCGTCGGCTGGGCGTCCGGACGGCGGGTCTCCAGTGCCACGGTGGCGCCGGGCCGTACGGAAAGCGACCGGCCGCGGACCGACAGCGGCAGCGCCGGGCCGGACACGGATGTGACCGTCGTGCGGTCCCGGTTGATCGCGACGTCGAAGACCCGGCCGCGCCAGTTCAAGCGATGCAGTGCGACGCCGGACAGCTGCGGCGGCAGGCTCGGGTCGAGCACGACGGCCGAGTCGCGCCAGCGCATCCCCGAGTAGCCGTACACGAACTCCTGCAGGAAGCCGCCCGCACCGGTGAGGAACGTGAACGCCCCGCCCGACCGGGCCTCGGCGAACTGGTCGAACGGCGCCCGCATGAACGGGTCGACGCTGCGCCGGGTGAAGGTGAAGGCCGCGCAGCCCGGTTCGTTCAGCTCGCTGGTGAGGATCGAATGGACAGAGTCGGTCATCGCCGGGCCGGCCGGATCGGTGCGCGGCACATAGAACGCCATGTCGGCGCTTGTCACCTCAGGCGGCTGCGGGTTCTCCCACGGGTAGCGCAGCATGACGACGTCCGCCTGCTTGACCGTGTCGCCCGCGTAGCCGGCGAACTCCGGATGCACGCCGTTCACCAGCGGGACGCGCAGCCCGGCGGCCACCTGCTCCCAGCGCGGATCGGGAGTTTCGCCGAGCAGCCCGGCCGCCCGCGTGGCGAATCGCAGCGAGTCCCGCGCCGCCACGTTGGTGTAGACGCTGTCGGTAACGTTTTCGTGGTGTTCGTCCGGCGGGGTCACGCCCACGATGCTGAACGTGCCGTCGGAGTTGGCCCTGACCCGGCTCGCCCAGAAGGCGGCGATGTCCTTCAACACCGGATAGCCGTCTGTACGCAGCCAGGCGCGGTCGCCGGTGGCCAGCCAGTACTGCCACATCGCCAGCGCGACGTCGGAGCTGATGTGCTGTTCGAACTGCCCTGTGGTGAAACCCTCGGGCGTCTCCTCGCCGCCGGACAGCGCGCTTTCCCACGGGAAGCGGGCGCCGGCGAAGCCGCTCTCCCGGGCGTAGGCACGGGCGGCCGCCAGCCGGTCGACTCGGTAGCGCAGTACGGACCGCGCGGTCGCGGGGTCAAAGGCGAGCACGTCGGGGAACATCCAGGTCTCGTTGTCCCAGAAGACGTGGCCGTTGTAGCCGTCGCTGGACAACCCGGCCGGCGACGGCGCCCACGGCGATCCCGCGCGCACGCTGGCCCGGAGCGCGAACAGGCTGGCCCGTACCTGGCCGGTGAGTCGCTCGTCGCCCCGCACGTCGACGCCCCCGCGCCACAGCGCGCGCCACGCCCGGTCGTTTTCCGCCCGCAGCCTGGCGTGGCCGGCGGCCGCGGCCGCGCTCGCCTCCGCGCGGGCCACGGCCACCGGATCGCCGGAGTCCTGCGATGTCGCGACGCCCACGTACTTGTCGACCGTGTAGGTGCGGCCGGCGGTGACCGATATGGTCCGCGGGCCGGACAGGTGCGAGACCACGGCGGCCCGGACGCCGCTGCCCTGCGCGCTGGTCTCGTAGGTGGTCTGCCGCCCGGAGCGGGTGACCCGCGGCCGCTCCGACCACGTCGCGGCCCGCTCGTCGAGCACGTCATCGACGCGCGCGGTGCCGCTCCACGTCGGCGTGAACCGCAGCCGGACGACCCCGACACGCGGCCGCGCCCGGTCGGTGAAGACCTCGTAGCTGACGGACGTGCCGTGCCAGCGGGCCGAGGTGGTGATGGTGCCGGTGCGCAGGTCGAGCGTCTGGTCGTACGCGCGAAGCGGCGTGTCGGCGAGGCGGAGCGGTTCTGGCGACGGGACGGGGGCGCCGGGCGCCGTGACGGCGATCCAGTCCAGGTTGACCATGCAGGAATCGCCCGGGTCGCAGCGCAGCGCCACGGTGTTGTCGCCGGCCCGCAGCCGCAGCGGGGCGTCCGCCGTGGCCCAGGTGGCGAAGTCTTCAGTCGGCGGGAACGTCACCGTGGCGGCCCGCGCGCCGTTGACGATCAGGCCGAGGGTGCGGGGCGGGTGACTCTTGTCGGGCGCCGCCCCGTTGGCGTACCGGACGGTCAGCCGCGCGTCGCCCGCCGCGGCCACGTCGCGCACCCGCCAGGTCGTCGTGGTGCCGGGCACCGGGTCGATGGCGTCGCCGTACCCGGCCACGAAGCCGGTGCCGGTGTAGTTCGGCTGCTCGGTCGTGCCACGGGCCCGGCCGGCCAGCTCACCGAACTCCGCCTGGCACACGTGCCCGAAACGGCAGGGGAAGTCGAGGGCGGCGGAGAAGCGGTCGCCGCCGCGTACGAGGTCGAGTCCTGACCAGGCGGGCAGGCTCGCCTTGCGCGCGACGTCGCCGGGCGGCTCCGCGTAGAACCCGGCGGCCTGCGATTGGGGCATGACCGGCTGGGTGGCATACCCCTGGCCCACCCCCGGCACCCGCACCCCGAGATATCCGTTGCCGGTGAAGGCCGGGTGATAGTCCCGCAACGGATCGGCGGTCGACATCGTCCAGCCGGCCGAGCCAGGTGATCCGGACGAGCCGCCCGAGCCGGCCGGTCCCGGCTCGGCGGCCCGCGCCGGAGCGTCCGGTGCGACCAGTAGTGCGGCATAGAGGGCAAAGACGGCAATTCCTGACACCACTGCACGGAACATGGAAAAGAGTCAACTTCACTCCATCCGCGCCGTCAGGGCCCAGTCAACGAAAACTACCCGTCTAGGGAGCCCTAGCCGCGCCGGCCGGGCTGATAGTCGCCTGCGGGCTGCTTGATGATGACGTTCATCCGGTTGTAGGTGTTGATGACTGCGATGAGGGAGATCAGTGCGGCAAGCTGATCGTCGTCGTAGTGTTTGGCGGCGTTCGCCCAGGCTTCGTCGGTGACGCCGCCGGCGGCGTCGGCGATGCGGGTGCCCTGCTCGGTGAGTTCGAGGGCGGCGCGTTCGGCGTCGGTGAAGACGGTCGCCTCCCGCCACGCGGCGACCAGGTTGAGTCGGGTCGACGTCTCCCCGGCGTGCTGGGCGTCTTTGGAGTGCATGTCGGTGCAATAGCCGCAGCCGTTGATCTGGCTGGCTCGGAGCTTTACCAGCTCCCGCGTGGCCGGGGGCAGGCTCGAATCCGCCACGATCTTATTGGCCGCGGCGATGTGCTTGACGACCTTCGCAGCGACGGGATTGCCGTAGTAGTTGAAGCGGGGTCCCATATCCATCTCCATGCCGTTCGTGCCGTTTGCTTCTTCCATCTCCATGACGTACACGGTTTGGGCGATTGTGACGGTCGGCCGGCTGTGACGTATGTCTCTCGCGACAGGGGCGGGCGCTCAGTCGGCGAACAGCAGGCCCAGGCCGCCGACGGTGTAGCCGACCATGAGCACGAGCAAAGGAAGCTGGCCGCCGATCGCCCTCTCGCGGGGCAGTACTGCGACGGCGCGGTCGTGGGCGG
>CALAED010000758.1 GCA_937891035.1 uncultured Thermomonosporaceae bacterium
GCGCCGCGAGGCCGCCATCATCATCGCGGTGTGCCTGGCCATCCTCGCCCTTTTCCTCATCACGCTGGCACCGACCCAGGTGCCGGATCTGCGCCCGTTCGACTTCGAGTGGATGACCGACGGGCTCGAGCGGTTCAGGGATCTGATCGACGATCTCTTCGGCTGACACCCAGGTGTGGGCGACCCGGTTTGGGCGGTGGGCTACTCACAAGTAACATCAAGGTGTCCCGCCGCAGACCGGGGGCGATGGCGCCGGAGCCGCGGGCAGGCATTAGGGTGCGAACGCATCGGGCCAGTTGACTGCGAGGAGGTCGGCCACCGGCCATGAATATCGTCGTCTGCGTCAAGCAGGTCCCCGACACGGAGACCACGCGCACACTGAAATCCGACGACAGGACGCTCGACCGCGCCGCCGCCGACGGTGTCCTGAACGAGCTTGACGAGTACGCCGTCGAAGAGGCGCTGCGCATCAAGGAAGCCCATGGCGGTGAGGTGACGGTGCTCACGATGGGTCCGGACAAGGCCACCGACACGATCCGCAAGGCGCTGTCGATGGGCGCCGACAAGGCCGTGCACCTGACCGACGAGGCGCTGGTCGGCTCCGACGCGCTACAGACGTCGTACGCGATCCAGCAGGTGCTCGGCAGGACCGGGTTCGACCTGGTCGTCCTCGGCTCGGAGTCCACCGACGCGCGCACCGGCGTGCTCGCCGCGATGCTGGCCGAGCGCCTCGGCGTACCGCAGCTGTCGCTGGCCAACAAGGTCGAGATCGACGGCTCGAGCATCAGGGTGCAGCGGCAGACCGACTATGGCTACGACAAGGTCGAAGCCACGCTGCCGGCGGTGGTGAGCGTCGTGGAGAAGATCAACGAGCCGCGCTACCCGTCGTTCAAGGGGATCATGGCGGCGAAGAAGAAGCCGTTCGAAACCCTCGGCATCGCCGACGCCGGGATCGACGCCGCCCAGGTCGGGCTGGCGAACGCCGCCACCGAGGTGGTCGACTTCGCCGAGGCGCCGCCGCGCGAGCGCGGGCAGATCGTCAAGGACGAGGGCGAGGGCGGCGTGGCCGCCGCCGAGTTCCTCGCGTCGAAGAAGTTCATCTGAGCGGCGGAGGCACGCGACATGGCGGAGATTCTCGTTCTCGTCGATCATCTCGACGGTGAGGTCAAGAAGGTAACGCTCGAGCTGCTGACGCTCGCCCGCAGGCACGGTGAGCCGGCCGCGGTATGGGTTGGGCCCGGCTATGCCGCGGCCAAGGACAAGCTGGCCGAATACGGCGCGGCCAAGGTGTACGAGGCCGCCGACGAGGAGTTGACCTCCTATGTCGTCGCCCCCAAGGCCGAGCTGCTCGCCCAGCTGGTGGCCGACGGGTCCCCGGCCGCCGTGCTCGTGCCGGCGACCGCCGAGGGCAAGGAGGTCGCCGGCCGCCTCGCCGTCAAGATCGGCTCCGGCGTCCTCACCGACGTCGTCGACGTCGCCGACGGCTTCACCGGCGAGCACTCGATCTTCGGCGGGTCGGTCATCGCCCACGCGAAGGTCAAGACGGGCCTGCCGATCATCGCGGTGCGCCCCAACGCCGTCTCGCCGCAGCCCGCGCCGGCCACTCCGGTCGAGGAGCAGGTGTCGGTGACGCTGTCGGACGCGGCCAAGGCGGCGAAGATCGTCGAACGGGTTGTCCAGGAAAAGGGCGATCGCCCCGAGCTCACCGAGGCGGCCGTCGTCGTCTCCGGCGGCCGCGGCGTCGGCGGCGCGGAGAACTTCAAGATCATTGAAGACCTGGCCGACTCGCTCGGCGCCGCCGTTGGCGCTTCCCGCGCCGCGACCGACGCCGGCTGGTACCCGCACCAGTTCCAGGTCGGCCAGACAGGCAAGACCGTCTCGCCACAGCTGTACATCGCGGTCGGCATCTCCGGGGCCATCCAGCACCGGGCCGGCATGCAGACCTCGAAGACGATCGTGGCCATCAACAAGGACCCCGAGGCGCCCATCTTCGAGCTGGTCGACTATGGCGTCGTCGGTGACCTGTTCCAGGTGGCCCCCCAGCTGACCGAGGAGATCAAGAAGCGTAAGTGATCCGTCCCATCGTGACGCCGGGATCGATCATGCCAGGATGAGATCGGCGGGCGCGGGCGGCGCGGGTTAGGCTGAGGGCGCCATGGTGACGTATCTAGACCACGCGGCGACCACCCCGATGCTGCCGGCGGCCATCGACGCCATGACCGCGGAGCTCGGCCGGGTCGGCAATCCTTCCTCGCTCCACGCCGTGGGCCGCCGGGCGCGGCGCGTGGTCGAGGAGTCGCGGGAGATCATCGCCAACGCGTTCGGCGCGCGGCCCAGTGAGGTCGTCTTCACCGGCGGTGGCACCGAGGCCGACAATCTCGCCGTCAAGGGCCTGTACTGGGCGCGCCGCGCCGCTGCTCCGCAGCGCACCCGAGTGCTGGCCAGCGCGATCGAGCATCATGCGATTCTCGACGCGGTCCACTGGCTGGCCGAGCATGAGGGCGCACGGGTCGACTGGATCCCGGTCGACTCCCAGGGACGAGTGCATCCCGAGACCCTCGCCGAGATGATTCAGGGTGACGACGTCGCCCTCGTCACCGTCATGTGGGCGAACAACGAGGTCGGCACGGTCCAGCCGGTGGCCGAGCTGGCGGCCGTGGCGCGCGCGCACGACGTTCCCTTCCATACCGACGCGGTCCAGGCGGCCGGCCAGCTTGAGGTCGCTTTCGCCGCGGCCGGCGCCGACGCGCTGACCATCAGCGGGCACAAGCTCGGCGGTCCGCTCGGCGTGGGCGCGCTGCTGCTCGCCAAGGGACTCGACCCGGTCCCGGTGCTGCACGGCGGCGGCCAGGAACGCGAGGTGCGCTCCGGCACGCTGGACACGCCGGCGATCGTCGGGTTCGCGGCCGCCGTGCAGATCGCCGTCGGGCATCGCGTGACCGAGGCCCGCCGACTGGCCGGGCTGCGGGACGAGCTGATCGCCAAGGTCTTGGCCGCCGTCCCGGACGCCGTGCTCAACGGTGCCCCCGACGACAGGCTGCCGGGCAACGCGCACTTTTCCTTCCCCGGCTGCGAGGGCGATGCGCTGCTCATGCTGCTCGACGCGCGCGGCATCGAGTGCTCGACCGGATCCGCCTGCTCGGCAGGAGTCGCCCAGCCCAGCCACGTGCTGCTGGCGATGGGCGCGGACATCCCGCGGGCGCGCGGCTCGCTGCGGTTCAGCCTCGGGCACACCTCAACCGAGGCGGACGTGGACGCGCTGGCCGCCGCGATCGGCCCCGCCGTCCACCGGGCCCGCCGCGCCGGCCTGAGCTGACCCGCCCCGGTTCGTGAACCGGCCCGTGTCGGGCCCGGTCATGGCTGGTAGGGCGTCAGCGTGCGCCAGGCCGGATCCGGCGCCGCGGCCACCCTGGCCCGCCCCTCCGGCCATTCGGCGGCAAGCTGATCGAGCTCGGCGACCACGCCGGAGTCGGGGTCGGCGTACAGGTGGAACACCCGCAGCCCGTCGCCGGTCTCGCTGAGCGCGAGCACCGCGTGGGCGCCAAAACCGCTCAGCTTCTCTTGGAACGCCTTCAACGCGGTCGACGACGGGGCGACCGGCAGCCGGTCGGGGTTGCTGTTGGCGTACGGCAGCGACACCGCGACGTGCAGGTCGCACAGCGGATGGTCTTGACGGTGCAGTGGGAAGAGCACCGCGACCTGGGCCGGATGCCCACGCGGCGTCCTGCCCTCGCCGCGCAGCCAGGTCGGCTCTTTGAACGGCTCGGCGATCTGGGCGACGACTGCACCCAGCGTGTCCGGTGGCAAGGCGTCCACCGGTTGTTCGGTGGCGATCGTGACCTCGCCGATCCACCTGGCCACGTCGTCTTCGCCCAGCGCCCAGACGAGCACGTTGGCGGCGACCTGCCGCCGCGCCTCCTCGGCGACGAACAGGAAGTCGGGATGATAGACGCTGAGGTGGACCCTGGCCCGGTTCGGGTCGGCCCGCATGCCAAGACGCACGTACCCCAGGTCGAACTCATGGTCGCCGAGCGACAGCCGGCGGCGCAGCAGTTCAGGTTCGGCGCGGCGCGCCGCGTGGAAGGTCCAGCCCTCGGTCGGCGGCGCGGCGCGCCGCCAGCGCTCGCAGATGCCGCGCAGCTCGCCGGCCCCGCCGCCGCTCAGCGTGAACGCCGCCGCGCCGGGTGCGCCGCTGATCTCCCATTGCAGCTCGGGACGGATCGCCGCGACCCGCCCGGAGATCTCCTCGATCAGCTCGCCTGACAGCCCGCCGTCGGCGGCGCCGGGGGCGGGGACGGCCGCGTCGGCGGCGCCTGGAGCCTCCGCGGCCGCGGCGTCAGGCGCGTCAGGCGCCGCGGCGCGGGATGCGTCAGACGCGTCGGGTTCGTTGGGTGCGCTGTCGCCCGGCGGGCGGTCGGTGAAGCCGGCGGCCTCGATGCGGGGACGGGCCCGAGCCCACCACGCCCAGAACTCGGCGATGGCCGAGGCGGGCGATGGCGCTGTGTCACCGGCGCGGCGGAAGAAACTCATAGCGAGCAAATCGTATGCGCTGACGGCGCCCGGCGAGCGGCCTTGTGCACAGGGCACGTAGCCTTGAGGGGTCATGACTCTTCGCGTACTCGCCGCCATGTCCGGCGGCGTCGACTCCGCGGTGGCCGCTGCCCGCGCCGCCGCGGCCGGCCACGACGTCACCGGCGTGCACATGGCGCTGTCGCGCAACCCGCAGACCTACCGCACCGGCGCCCGCGGCTGCTGCACGCTCGAAGACGCCCGTGACGCCCGGCGGGCCGCCGACGTGATCGGCATCCCGTTCTACGTCTGGGACATGGCCGAGCGGTTCGATCGCGACGTCGTGCAGGACTTCGTCGCCGAGTACGCGGCCGGCCGCACGCCCAACCCGTGCCTGCGGTGCAACGAAAAGATCAAGTTCACCGCGCTGCTCGACCGGGCTCGTGCGCTGGGGTTCGACGCGGTCTGCACCGGTCACTACGCCCGGCTGAGCGACGGAGTGCTGCGCCGCGCCGTCGATCCGGGCAAGGACCAGTCGTACGTGCTCGCGGTGTGCACGCGCGAGCAACTCGCCCACGCCATGTTTCCGCTCGGCGACACCCCCAAGGCCGACGTCCGGCGCGAGGCGGCGGCCCGCGGCCTGCGGGTCGCCGACAAGCCCGACAGCCACGACATCTGTTTCATCGCCGACGGCGACACCCGGGGTTTCCTCACCGACCGGCTCGGCGCCGCACCCGGCAAGATCGTCGACGTCGGCGGCGATGTGCTCGGCGCGCACGAAGGGGCGTACGGATACACCGTCGGGCAGCGCAAGGGGCTGCGCATCGGGCGGCCCGCGCCCGACGGCAAGCCGCGCTACGTCCTCGACATCTCGCCGGTCACCGGCACCGTGACGGTCGGGCCGCGCGCCGCGCTCGACGTCGACGAGATCGTGGGTGAGCACCCCGTGTGGCTGGCGGCCGCGCCGGGCGCGTCGATCGACTGTCAGGTGCAGCTGCGGGCGCACGGCGAGGTCTACGACTGCACCGTCGCCGCCACCCGCGCTGACGGCGACGGCGACGGCGACGGCGATGGCGGCGATGGCGGCGGCGATGGCGGCGGCGCGGTGCGCATCAGATTGCGTACCCCGGCTCAGGGCGTGGCGAAGGGTCAAACCGCCGTCCTGTACGACGGCGACACGGTCCTGGGCTCGGCGACGATCGCCGCGACCGGTCGAGCGGCCCTGGTCTGACTGAGTTCTGACCGAGTCCGGCACAGGAGGCGGAGGAGCCACATGGAGTTCGGCGTATCGACGTTCGTCACCGACGAGGGGATAGGCCCGGCCCGGCTCGGCCGGGCGCTGGAGGAGCGCGGGTTCGAGTCGCTCTTCCTCGCCGAGCACACGCACATCCCGGTGAGCCGCGAGACGCCGCGGCCGGGCGGCGCCGACCTGCCGCGGGTCTATTACCGCACCTACGACCCGTTCGTGGCGCTGGCCGCCGCGGCGGCCGTCACCACCCGGCTCATGATCGGCACCGGCATCGCGCTGGTGATCCAGCGCGACCCGATCGTGCTCGCCAAAGAGATCGCCTCGCTCGACCGGCTGTCAGGCGGGCGCCTGATGGTCGGCATCGGCGCCGGCTGGAACCGCGAGGAGATGCGCAATCACGGCACCGACCCCGCTACCCGCATGGCGCTGCTGCGCGAACGGGTGCTCGCCATGAAGGAGATCTGGACCAAGGACGAGGCCGAGTTCCACGGCCGGTTCGTCGACTTCGACCCGATCTTCTCCTGGCCCAAGCCGGTACAGGACCCGCATCCGCCGATCCTCGTCGGCGGATCGGGGCCGACCACGTTCGACCGCGTCCTGGAGTACGGCGACTCCTGGGTCCCGATCTACGGCCGCGGTACCGAGAACCTCGCCGCGCGGATCGCCGAGCTGAGGGCCAGGGCTGGGCGGCACGTGCCGGTTTCGGTGTTCGGGGCCAAGCCGGACCCCGAGGTCATCGCGACGCTGGCCGACGCCGGCGTCGACCGTGTGCTCTTCGGCCTGAAGACCGAGCCCGAGGCCGAGACGCTCACCCGCCTCGACAAACTCGCCGAGCTCCGGTGAGCCTCCCGTGGCCGCCGGCGAGCGCGACCGGCATCGGGTCCTATCCCGGGCGGGATCCGGCCGAGGCGCTGCGCGTCGGGCTCGGCGAGCTGCCCGACCTGCCGCATCTTCCTGAGCTGCCCGATCGCGGTCCGGGCGCCGATCTGGCCGGCCGGGCGGCGGCGCTGCTCGTCGACCTGCCGGTGGAGCTGCGGCCGTCGGGCTGGCGGATGGCCGACCGCCCCGGGCGGGACCTGCGGCGGGCGCGCGACCACCTGGCCAGAGACCTCGACGCCCTCGAGGAGCTGGCCGGCACCTACGAAGGTCCGTTCAAGGTCCAGGTCTGCGGGCCGTGGACGCTGGCCGCGACGCTCGAGCTCGCGTACGGCGACCGTACGCTCAAAGATCCCGGAGCCGTCCGCGACCTGACCGCCTCGCTCGCCGAAGGTGTCGCCGCGCACATCGCCGAGGTGCGCCGCCGGGTGCCGGGCGCCACGGTGCTGCCGCAGCTCGATGAGCCGGGGCTGCCGGCGGTGCTGGCGGGCACCGTGCCGACGGCGAGCGGATTCGGCAAG
>CALAED010000759.1 GCA_937891035.1 uncultured Thermomonosporaceae bacterium
GTGTCGTACAGCAGGTGGTGGACGAACCACAACGTCGAGTTCGCTACCGAGTTGTAGGCGCGATGAAAGGTCGCCGCCGGGATGTCGAGCATGCGTACGGCGGCGCCGCCGGTGTCGTGCCCGGCCAGATCGAGCCGTCCGTCGGGGGCCCGGCGCGCGGCGGCACGGTCGGCGTCGGCCAGCGCCGCGCACACCCAGATCACGTCGGCCTCGCCGGCCACGGAGGCCAGCCCGGAGACGAGCCCGCCGCCGCCCCGGCGCATCGTCAGAGTGCCGTCGTCGCCCAGGGCGAACGACACCGGGCCGCGATTGGAGGCGACGAGGATCTGCGTCCCACTCATGGCGCTCATGGCGGCAGTGTGGCATGCCTGCCCGCGCGGCCATCCGGCCACCCGGCCCTGCGGCCCCGCGGCCGCCCAGGCGTCTCAGAACGTGGAACGCCTGCTCGGGATCCGGCCGGCAACCAGGTAGAGTCGCATCTGTTGGTCTTCGCGTCTGTAAGATTCACATAACTGCATACGGCTTGACCAGAGGGGTGCGGGAAGCCCAGTGGCCCTGGGCCGGTCTTCCACGGCGACCCCACATAACTGAATACAGCTCATCCAGAGGGGTGGAGGGACCGGCCCTGTGAAGCCCCGGCAACCTTCCCGGTGACGCACTCGCGGACATGGCAGCGAGGCCGCCCGGGACATGGTGCCAACTCCGGCTCGCGACCAAGGTGGCGCGGGAAAGATGAGGAGAGAGGCCTCGCACATCTCATGGGACACACTCCTGCCCCTGTCGATCTCGGCCCTGCTACCGCACTGATCTGCCGCGAATGCGGCGAATCCTATGATCTTGGGCCACGCTACGCCTGTGAGCAGTGTTTCGGCCCACTGGAGATCTCCTACGACTTCGGCGCCGTCACCCGTTCGGACATCGAGGCCGGGCCGGGCAACATCTGGCGCTACCGCGGCCTGCTGCCGGTGCCGTCGCAGGTGGCCGAGACGCCCAACACCGAGCCGGGCCTTACCCGCCTGGTCCGGGCCGACGACCTGGCCGAATCGCTCGGCCTGCAGAAGTTGTGGGTAAAGGACGACAGCGGCAACCCCACCCATTCGTTCAAGGACAGGGTCGTGGCTGTCGCGCTCGCGGCCGCTCGCGAGCTCGGCTTCAAGGTGCTGGCCTGCCCGTCGACGGGCAACCTGGCCAACGCGGTCGCCGCGGCGGCCGCCCGGGCCGGCATCCGCAGCGCCGTGTTCGTGCCGGCCGACCTCGAAGCACAAAAGATCATCATGACCGCCGTGTACGGCGGCCTGTTCGTCACGGTCGACGGCAACTACGACGACGTTAACCGGCTGGCCTCGGAGATCGCGGGGGAGCGGGAGGACTGGGCGTTCGTCAACGTCAACGTCCGGCCGTACTACGCGGAGGGCTCCAAGACGCTCGGCTATGAGATCGCCGAGCAACTCGGCTGGCGGCTGCCGGAGCAGATCGTGGTGCCGGTGGCGTCCGGCTCCCAGCTCACCAAGATCGACAAGGCGTTCCGCGAGCTGATCGCACTCGGGCTGGTTGAGGACCGGCCCTACAAGGTCTTCGGCGCCCAGGCCGCCGGATGCGGTCCGGTCGCCGCCGCCTTCAAGGCCGGACACGATGTCGTCAGGCCGGTCCGGCCCGACACCATCGCCAAGTCACTCGCCATCGGCAACCCGGCCGACGGCCCGTACGTCCTTGACGTGGCGCGCCGCACCGGGGGCGCGGTCGAGGACGTCACCGACGCCGAGGTGGTCGAGGGCATCCAGCTGCTGGCCAGGACCGAAGGGATCTTCAGTGAGACGGCCGGCGGCGTGGTGGTCGCGACGCTGCGCAAACTCGTCTCGGCCGGCCGGCTCGATCCGGCCGCTGAAACCGTGATCATCAACTCGGGAGACGGGCTCAAGACGCTGGACGCCGTGGCCCCGGTGGCCAGGCCGTCCGCCAACATCGCTCCTTCGCTTGAAGCGTTCCGGAAGGCAGGCCTCGGATGAGCGTAAATGTTCGGATACCGACGATTCTGCGGAGCTACACCGGGGGCGACTCGGAGGTCAAGGCCACGGGAAATACGCTCCGCGAGGTCATCTCCGATCTGGACGCCAACTACCCCGGCATCGCGTCCCGCATCCTCGACGACGCGGGCAAGATCCGGCGGTTCGTCAATGTCTATGTGGGCGACGAGGACGTTCGTTTCGCCCAGGGGCTCGACACGGCGACCCCGGAGGGCGCGCAGATCTCGGTGATTCCGGCGGTGGCCGGCGGCTGACCGCGCCGCCTCGGCGAGGCGCGCCAACCCGCCGACCTGCCAACCGTTCGCCGTTCACAACCCGAAGCTTTCGCCCGGAACTGGACAGGCCCCTGCTCAGTCCAACTAGCGGTGCCTTGCACGGAGGTACCGTTCACTGTCGAGTTTGTGACGTTTGCGACGGCGCGGAGGGCGGAGATGAGCGGGTATGGCGGCCGGCCTCCGTCCGACTGGCAGGGTCCGTACGGCCAGGATCCATACGGTCGGCAACCGTACGGGCCGGACCCCTACGGCCAGGATCCGTACGGTCCGCAGCCGGCTTGGCACGACCCCCACACACAGCAACCGTACGCCCAGGACTATGGCCAGGCAGGGCAGGACGTCTATGGCGCCATGTACGGCCCGCCGGGCATACCGCAGCGGCCGCCGCCGAGCAACGCCGCCGCCGTGGCCGCCATCATCGGCAATTGCGTGGGCCTCGTCTTCATCTGCGGCGTCGGCCTCGCCTGGCTGCCCGGTCTCATCCTCGGCGGGATGGCGGCCAACAAGATCGGTTCCGACCCCGCGGCGGCGCGCTCCCTGACCCTATACAGCTGGGTCTGTTGCGGCCTCAACTTCGTGATCGAGGCCGTGATCTTCACGGTGATCTACATCGTGAACAACTGACCCGCCCGCTCGGGGAAGCGCGGCCGGCGGCGCGGTGTTGCAGACTGGAGTCTTCGTTTCGTGTGGAAGGGCAGCCGGTGACCGAGGGCCCGCTCATCGTTCAGTCAGACAAGACCCTGTTGCTCGAGGTCGACCACGAGCTCGCGGACGCCTGCCGCAGGGACATCGCGCCGTTCGCCGAATTGGAGCGCTCACCCGAGCACGTCCACACCTACCGGGTGACGCCGCTGGCCCTGTGGAACGCCCGCGCGGCCGGCCATGACGCCGAGCAGATCGTCGACGCGCTGCTGAAGTACTCCCGCTACCCGGTGCCGCACGCGCTGCTCGTCGACATCGCGGACACGATGGCCCGGTACGGGCGCCTGCGGCTGGAAAAGCACCCGTCGTACGGCCTGGTCCTGGTCTCCACGGACCGGGCGGTCCTCGAAGAGGTGCTGCGGGCCAAGAAGATCCGCCCGCTCCTCGGCGAGCGCGTCGGCGACGATTCCGTGGCCGTCCACGCGAGCGAGCGCGGCACGCTCAAGCAGGCGCTGCTCAAGTTGGGCTGGCCGGCGGAAGACATCGCCGGGTATGTGGACGGCGAGGCGCATGCCATCGATCTGCACGAGGAGGACTGGGCGCTCCGGTCGTACCAGCGGGAGGCCGCCGAGTCGTTCTGGCACGGCGGTTCCGGCGTCGTGGTGCTGCCGTGCGGCGCGGGCAAGACCCTCGTCGGCGCGGCGGCGATGGCCCGGGCCAGGGCCACCACGCTGATTTTGGTGACCAACACCGTCGCCGCGCACCAGTGGAAGCAGGAGCTGCTGCGCCGCACCTCGCTCACCGAGGACGAGATCGGCGAGTACACCGGGGCCAAGAAGGAGATCCGGCCGGTGACCATCGCCACGTACCAGATCATGACGACCCGGCGGAAGGGCGCCTACAGCCACCTGGAGCTGTTCGACGCCCGCGACTGGGGTCTCATCGTGTACGACGAGGTGCACCTGCTGCCAGCGCCGATCTTCCGCATGACCGCCGACCTGCAGGCCCGGCGCCGCCTCGGGCTGACCGCGACGCTCGTTCGCGAGGACGGCCGGGAAGGCGACGTCTTCTCGCTGATCGGGCCAAAGCGGTACGACGCGCCCTGGAAGGACATGGAGGCGCAGGGCTGGATCGCGCCCGCCGACTGCGTCGAGGTTCGGGTCACCCTGACCGACGCCGAGCGCCTCGCGTACGCCACCTCCGAGCCCGACCTGCGGTACCGGTTCTGCGCCACGACGGCAACTAAGACCAAGGTGATCCAGGCGCTGGCGACCCGGCACGCGGGGGAGCCGACCCTCGTCATCGGGCAGTACATCGATCAGCTCGACGAGCTGGGCGAGCTGCTCGACGCCCCGGTGATCAAGGGGGAGACGAGGGTGCGGGAGCGGGAGCGGCTGTTCGACGCGTTCCGCTCCGGTGAGATCGCGATGCTTGTGGTGTCGAAGGTCGCCAACTTCTCCATCGACCTGCCGGAGGCGGCGGTCGCGATCCAGGTCTCCGGCTCCTACGGCTCTCGCCAGGAGGAGGCCCAGCGGCTCGGCCGGCTGCTGCGTCCCAAGGCGTCCGGGCGCGGCGCCCGCTAACTTCTCCATCGACCTGCCCGAGGCGGCGGTCGCGATCCAGGTCTCCGGCTCCTACGGCTCCCGTCAGGAGGAGGCCCAGCGGCTCGGTCGCCTGCTGCGTCCCAAGGCGTCCGGCCGTGGCGCCCGCTTCTACGCCGTCGTCGCCCGCGACACCCTCGACCAGGACTATGCCGCGCACCGGCAACGCTTCCTCGCCGAGCAGGGCTACGCCTACCGTATTGTCGACGCCGACGCCGTCCTCGCCGGCGACGAGATCTAGTCTCTTCACGCGTCGTCGGCGTCATCCACAGCTTCCACCGGGTCTGGCGGGCGCGTCGCGGCCGGCCGAAGTTGGCGGCATGGCCGACCACATCGAAGACCTGCCTTGTCCTTCACTTGATGTGGTGACCGACGAGGTCAACCGCGCCGGTCGGCAGGTTCGCGCGCATGATATGGCAGATCCAAAAGCGGATCTGCCGCGACTGGGAGCCATGGCTCGAAGATCCGGTCACGCGCTCCGTGGCAAAGGACTAGGGCTGGGCGAGGTAGCCGCCGACGAACAGGATGGCCTCGGCGAGGAGCCAGCCGGCAGCCGCGAACGCCAGCAGGCCGTCGAGCCGATTGGGATCGCGCCGTGTTGCGGGCGCCAGCCACGATCCCAACGCCAACGCGGCGGCGATCGCGGCGGGCACGGCCGAGATGGCGGCCGCGAGGCCGACGCCCTCCGTGCAGTCTCGCGCCACCGCATTCTCACCGCAGAACGCGGTGCTCGCCCAGCCGCCGAAGGCCGAAAACGCCCATAGTGTGGCCAGCGCGACATTCGCGATCGTCGGGATCGCGGGGGAGATCGACCAGCGGTTCTGTCGCCCGTGGTAGGCCTGCACTCTCGGGACCGTACCTCGCCACTGGCCGCTCGGGAACCCCTCGAACGCCGCGATCCGGCCGGGCATCGGCCGTGAAAGTCGCATGCCCTTTACCCCGTGGCCGGCGTGATCGTGAAATACCGCGCCATTCGCGAAGAGGTGTCCTCTCGAGGTCCCAACACGCCCTGGGCGTGCCCGACGTCGTGTCCGCGTTTTCCATCCACCGGGCCTGCGGCGTCGCGGGGCCGGGTCGGCGTTCGTGGGGAGCAGGCTTCGTTCGCTCTGGGCACCCTCGCGTCGTGTCCATAACTCGTCGCGGGGTTCGGGTGATCGTGGGGTCGGTACAGGGAGGGTGGGCTCATCCTCACTTGCTCAAGAAATCCTCACGCGGTGTCGCGGTGTCGCGGTGTTGTGCCCTGGGTTTCGCGGGGTCGGTACGCGAAAGGGCGGCCCCTCGCGGGACCGCCCTTTCGCGTTGCCGTGTTGCTCGCGATCAGGGACCTCAGAAGTCCATGTCGCCGGCGCCCGGGGCGGCCGGGGCCTTCTCCTTCTCCGGCTTCTCGGCGATGACGGCCTCGGTGGTGAGGAACAGCGCCGCGATCGACGACGCGTTCTGCAGCGCCGAGCGCGTCACCTTGGCCGGGTCGATGATGCCGGCGTCGAACATGTTGACGTAGTCGCCGGTGGCGGCGTTGAGGCCGTGGGCCGGCTCCAGACCCTTGACCTTCTCGATCACGACGCCGCCCTCGAGGCCGGCGTTCACCGCGATCTGCTTGAGCGGCTCCTCGAGCGCCCGGCGGACGATCGCCGCGCCGGTCGCCTCGTCGCCCTCGAGGTCGATCTTCTCGAACGCCGTGGCCGCCGCCTGCAGCAGCGCGACGCCACCGCCGGGCACGATGCCCTCTTCGACGGCCGCCCGCGCGTTGCGCACGGCGTCTTCGATGCGGTGCTTGCGCTCCTTCAGCTCGACCTCGGTGGCCGCGCCGGCCTTGATGACGGCCACGCCGCCGGCCAGCTTGGCGAGCCGCTCCTGCAGCTTCTCGCGGTCGTAGTCGGAGTCGGTGTTGTCGATCTCGACCCGGATTTGGTTGACCCGGCCCGCGATCTCGCCCGCGTCACCGGCGCCGTCCACGATCGTCGTCTCGTCCTTGCTGATGACGACGTTGCGGGCGCGGCCGAGCATGTCGAGGGTGACGTTCTCGAGCTTGAGACCGACTTCCTCGCTGATGACCTGGCCACCGGTGAGGGTGGCGATGTCGCCCAGCATCGCCTTGCGGCGGTCGCCGAAGCCCGGCGCCTTGACGGCGACGGACTTGAAGATGCCGCGGATCTTGTTGACGATCAGGGTGGACAGCGCCTCGCCCTCGACGTCCTCGGCGATGATCAGCAGCGGCTTGCTCGCCTGCATGACGGCCTCGAGCACCGGCAGCAGGTCCTTGTTGGCCGAGACCTTGGAGCTGACGATCAGGATGTACGGGTCCTCGAGGACCGCCTCCATGCGCTCCGGGTCGGTCACGAAGTAACCCGAGATGTAGCCCTTGTCGAAGCGCATGCCCTCGGTGAGCTCGAGCTCGAGGCCGAAGGTGTTGCTCTCCTCGACGGTGATGACGCCTTCCTTGCCGACCTTGTCCATCGCCTCGGCGATCATCTCGCCGATCTGGGTGTCGCCGGCCGAGATGGAGGCCGTGGAGGCGATCTGCTCCTTGGTCTCCACGTCCTTGGCGAGCTTGGACAGCTCCTCGCTCACCCGCTCGACGGCGGACTCGATGCCCCGCTTGAGG
>CALAED010000760.1 GCA_937891035.1 uncultured Thermomonosporaceae bacterium
GAGCCGACGAACACGCCCTCGGCGCCGAGCTGCATCATCATCGCCGCGTCGGCCGGGGTGGCGATGCCGCCGGCGGTGAACAGCACGACCGGCAGCTTGCCAGCGCGCGCCACCTCCTTGACCAGGTCGTAGGGCGCCCGCAGCTCCTTTGCCGCGACGTAGAGCTCGTCGTCGGGCAGCGAGCCGAGCCGCCGGATCTCCTGGCGGATCTGGCGCATGTGCGTGGTGGCGTTGGAGACGTCGCCGGTGCCCGCCTCGCCCTTGGACCGGATCATCGCCGCGCCCTCGGTGATGCGCCGCAGCGCTTCCCCCAGGTTGGTGGCCCCGCACACGAAGGGGACGGTGAAGGCCCACTTGTCGATGTGGTTGTCATAGTCGGCGGGGGTGAGCACCTCGGACTCGTCGATGTAGTCGACGCCGAGCGCCTGCAGCACCTGCGCCTCCACGAAATGACCGATCCGCGCCTTGGCCATGACGGGGATCGACACCGCCTGGATGATGCCGTCGATCATGTCGGGATCACTCATGCGCGAGACGCCGCCCTCGGCCCTGATATCGGCGGGCACCCGCTCGAGGGCCATGACCGCGACCGCTCCGGCGTCTTCGGCGATCTTTGCCTGCTCCGGGGTGACGACATCCATGATCACGCCGCCCTTGAGCATCTCCGCCATACCACGCTTGACGCGGGCGGTGCCGACCTCGGGCACGGGCACGGCGGCGCTCTCGGGGGCCGGGTTTTCAGTTGACACGGCGTGCTACCTCACGGGAAACCGATGATTCGTACCTTGCAATGGTAGGTCGAGTGCGGTATCGAACTCTCCGGCCAATCCCGCGCAGTGGTCTGGTCAGCGCGCCTCAGGGGGTGCGCGGCTTGCCGTCGTTGACGAGGACGACCCACACCTGGCCGGTCGCGAAGGTCATCGGCGCACCGGACCTCGTGGTGAACGTGGTGCCCTCGTCCTCCGACGGGCGCGACCATTTGGCGGCGTAGGACTTGCCGTCCCTGAGCACGACCGCGCGGCCGGTGCCGACGGTCCGCACCAGCGGGGTGTAGCTGCCGAGGAAGTCACGGAAGCGCGACCGGGTCGTCTTGGCGTACTGCACGACCACGGTCGGCGCGCCCAGCTGACCGCCCTCGGCGGCCTTGTCCGCGCGCCCGCCGTAGTAGGCCAGCCATCGCTTTTGCCCGCTCGACCAGCGGAAGCTCATCGTCTCCGACGGCCAGCGGGCGGTGAAGCGGGCGGTGCGCTTGCCGCCGGCGGGCGCCGGCCCAAACCGAAAGCCGATGTCGCGAGGCTTGCTCGCCTTGGGCGCCCGGTCGAGCAGCGACTTCGTGACCGCGAACAGGTTGTACGGGGCGGGCCGGCCGCGCGCCCGGTAGTAGGCGCCGCCCGCGCGGGCCGGCGACACGTCGTAGACGCCGGAGCGGCGCACGTACGGCTTCATCTTGCTCTGAACGCCGGAGTAGGCCAGTGCAGGGCGCCCGAATTGCGGCAAAATATGCAGGTCGGAGATACGGGCGCTGCGGACGGGCCCGACCCGGGCGGGGAGCTTGGAGGAGAACATCGCCATGATCCGGGTCTCACCCCCCTCGACCTGCTCGACATAGACGATGTCGGCCGAGCGCAGGCCCAGCTGGGGGTGGGCCGCGCCGCTGTTGTCGATCTTCACCGCGAGCACCGGGTTGTTCAGCCCCCGCCTGGTGCCGGTGAACGGGTTCGTCGCCGGCGGGGTCGGCGACGGGGAGGCGGTCGTGCCGCCGGGCGCGGGGGCCGGCGGCGGCGAGGCCTGCCGCGCCCCCTCCGAGCAGGCGACCAGCGCCGCGCACGCGAGGATTCCACCGGTCAGCGCCAGCCGGTGCGGATGAAATCGCACTACCAACCCTTCCTGACGACGTCTCGCCAGAGGCTAACCGACATAGTCCAGCAAGATGCGGCAACCCGGTCAGATGATCTGGCCCGCTTTGGTGCGGCGCCGGATGCGCGCGCGGGCCGGCGGTCAACCCATGACCGCGACGTCACAGGCTTACCGCGATGACGCCGGCGGATCGTCATCGATCTCGAAGAACTCCGGGAGCGTGGCGTTCCCGGCGAGCGGCAGCAGCCGGACGAGGAGCTTGCGCCGCGCGGTCCGGATGGTCGCCGTGGCGTCGTTGTAAAAGCGCCGCGCGAAGGCCACCTTCTGCGCCGCCGACTCCAGTTCGTCGAGCAGGTTGGCGCCGTCCTCGCGCTGAGCCACGTTGTCCCTGAAGTCCGGTTGTTCGACGACCGCGCGCAGCGCCCTGGACAGGTCGCTTTCGGCGAACTCGCGGCCGTCCGCGTCCGCCGTACGGGCCTCGTGCGCGGCGGCGGCGAGGAGCAGACTGGTGGCGGGGTCGAGCAGGCGCGACGCGGCCAGCTCGAGGGCGATGGCGGCCCGCCTGACCAGCGCGGCGTCGAGCGCCGCCCGCGCGGTGTCCACCCGGGCGTGCAGCCGGTCCAGCCGGGAGGCCCGCCACGAGATGTACATGCCGACGACGAACAGGACGCCGGCCACGAGGAGGATGTCGAACAGCCAATCCGGCATCATTCAGCACACTCCCCGCAAACCATTCGCACGCACCGGCTCCCCCCGGGTCCCTAGCCGAGCGGCCGGGACTCGACGACGCCGGCTCCCCGATCGACCGCGACCGTCTCATAGACCCGTACGACCGCGCGGGCGACCGTGGACCAGTCGTAGGCCCGGACCGCCGTGCGCGCCTCGGCGGACAGTTGCTTGCGCCGAGCCGGGTCGTCGAGCAGTTCGCCGGCGGCGGCCGCCAGGGCCGCCGCGTCGCCGACCGGGAACAGCGCCCCGGCGCGGCCGTCCTGGAGCACCCGCCGGAACGCCTCGATGTCGCTGGCCAGGATCGGCGCGCCCGCTGACATGGCCTCGGCCAGCACGATGCCGAAGCTCTCGCCGCCGAGGTTGGGCGCGACGAACACGTCCACCGAGTGGTAGGCGCGGACCTTGTCCTCGTCGCTGACCAGGCCGAGCGCGACGATGCGGCCGCGCAGCTCGGGCGAGACCTTGGCGCACATCTCGTCGGCGTCGCCGGGGCCGGCGAGCAGCAGGCGCAGCTCCGGCCGCTGCCTGCCGATGATCTCGAACGCCTTGAGCAGCACTTGCAGACCCTTGCGCGGCTCGTCCATCCGGCCGAGGAAGCCGAGGGCGCCGCCGCCGCGGAGGTGGGTTAGGGCGGTGTCATCCGTCCGGCCGGAACGGCCGGGCCATCCGGGCAACGGCTCGGCCATGGCGTACCGGTCGGTGGCCACCCCGTTGGGGATGAGCACGGCGTCGCCGCCGAGGTGCTCGACGAGCGTGGTGCGGGCGGCCTCCGACACCGCGATCCGTCCGGTGATCTTCTCCATGGCGCTCTGCAGGATCGGCGCGGCGACGGTGACGGCACGCGACTTCTCGTACGAGGCGTGGAAGGTCGCGACGATCGGCCCGTCCGCCGCCCAGCAGGCGAGGACGCCGAGCGACGGCGCGGCCGGCTCGTGCACGTGCAGCACGTCGAACTTGCCGTCGCGGATCCACCGCCGCACCCGGCTCGCGGACAAGAACCCGAACGCCAGGCGGGCTACCGAGCCGTTGTAGGGCACGGGGACCGCCCGCCCCGCCGGGACCACGTACGACGGCAGCGGAGCGTCGTCGTCGGCCGGTGTGATCACCGAGACGTGGTGCCCGGAGGCGATGAGCGCCTCGGCCAAGTCCCGCACGTGCTGCTGGACCCCTCCGGGAACGTCCCAGGTATAAGGGCAGACCAGACCGACCCTCATGGCAGTCTCGTCCCCCTCGCGCGCGCCCTGCCCCCGCGGCCGAGGCCGGCCGCGTGACCGCGGCCCGGGCGCTCGTCCTCGTCGCTCACTCCCCCGCGCTCCCCCCACCGGCCCGCACCGGTTTGCCGGATCTCATCGATCCTCCAGGTCCTCCAGCCACACGCGCTGGAGCATGTGCCAGTCCTGCGGATGCGCGGCGATGGCCTGCTCGAACTCGCGGGCGAGCCGCTGGGTCATCGCCAGGACCTTGTCGTGCCGTTGTCCCTCGCCGGGCACGATGATCTCTTCGTGGATGCGTCCCCCCCAGCCGTCCCTTTCGTACCACAAAGACACCGGAAGCAATACCGCCCCCGTCTGTACGGCCAGGGCGGCCGCGACGCTCGGCATACGGGCTGTTTTACCGAAGAACTCCACATCTATGCCGGATTCGGTGAGGTCGCGGTCGACGACCAGGCACACAGTGCCGCCCGCCCGCAGCCGCCTGGCCATCGTTCCGAAGGCGCCGCCGCCCGTATGCGGCAGCACCTCCATGCCGAGGCGCTCCCGGAACGCGACGAACCGGTCGAACAACGATGCCGGCTCCAGGCGCTCCATCACAGTGGTGAAGGGAACACCCATGATGGCGAGCCATGCGCCGCCGTGATCGTAGTTGCCCATGTGCGGCAGCGCCACGATGACGCCGCGGCCCGTCTTGAGCGCGTCGTAGAGCCTGTCGGCGTCGGCGAGGTGCATGCGGGACACGATCCGCTCGCGCGGCATCTCCGGCAGCCGGAACACCTCCAGCCAGTAGCGGAAGTACGAGCGCAGCACCCGCTTGGCGAGCCGCCGGATCTCCTCGTCCGTCCCGCCCGCCGCCGGGTCCTTGCCCAGCACTCGGCACAGGTTTTTCTCCAGTTGCCGAACGCGCCGGCCGC
>CALAED010000761.1 GCA_937891035.1 uncultured Thermomonosporaceae bacterium
TCAGTCGAGATGGAACACTTCGGTCAGGGTCCGCAGCGAGTAGTTGTGCCAACCGGCGGCGCGCAGCGCGGCGAGCATGTCCGGCCAGACGGCCTGGTGTCGTTCGCGGTATTCGGCCAGCCGGTCCGGCCGCACCTTGAGCAGGAAACACACCCGCTGCATCGGCGCCTCGCCTCCGTCCCCGCCTGGTGCCGTGCGCCGGCCCGCTGCCGGACCGGCGCACTGCGGCGGGGAGGTTCAGGGATTCTTGGTTGACGGGGTTCTTGGTTGAGGGGTCAGAAGTTGAAGTTGTCGATGTTGCTCTTGTCGAAGACGGTCGGCGGGCCGAGGATGACCTCGCCGTTTTGGCCGATGGTCTTCTCGCCGAGCTTGCCGGCCTTGAACTTCTGGCCGGCGGCGCCGGTGATCTGGCCGGACGACAGCGCGGCCGCCGCGTACGCGCCGAGGTAACCGAGATCGGCCGGGTTCCACAGCTCGAAGGCCTCGACCGTGCCGTCCTTGACGAACTTGCGCATCTGGTTGGGCGTGCCGAGCCCGGTCAGCTTCACCTTGCCCTTGTACTTCGAGCCGGACAGGTAGCGGGCCGCGGCGGCGATGCCAACCGTGGTCGGCGAGATGATGCCCTTGAGGTTCGGGTAGGACTTGAGCAGCCCCTGGGTCTCGGTGAAGGACTTCTGGTCGTCGTCGTTGCCGTAGGCGATCTTGACGAGCTTCATGCCGGAGTACTCCGGCTTGGTCAGCTCGTCCTTCATGAAGTTGATCCAGCTGTTTTGGTTGGTGGCGTTCGGGGTGGCGGACAAGATCGCGATCTCGCCCTTGTGGCCGATCTGCTTGGCGATCTGCTGTACCTCGGTGCGGCCGAGGTCCTCGGCGCTGGCCTGGTTGATGAACAGGTGGCGGGCGTCCGGCGCGGCGTCGGAGTCGTACGTCACGACCTTGATGCCCTGTCTCATCGCCTGTTTCAACGACGGCGCGACGGCGTTCGGGTCGTTGCAGGAGATGACGATCGCGTCCTGCCGCTGCTGGATGAGCGTGTTGATGTACGACACCTGTGAGGAGGCGGAGGCGTCGGACGGGCCGACCTCCTTGCCGGTGCCGCCGAACTCCGACACCGCCCCGGTGCCGCCCTTGTCGGCGATGGTGAAGTACGGATTGTTGATCTGCTTGGGCAGGAAGGCGATCTTGAGGCCCTGCTTGATCGCCGCGTTGGGGTTCGCGGCGGCCGTGTTCGCCGGCTGACCGCCCTGCGCCTCCACATCGTTCTTGGTCGTCCCGCCGCAGCCGGCGGCCACCAACGTCACCGCGGCGACCGAGGCCACCGCCGCGGTGGAAAAGAAGCCTTTCATGAGACTGAGGTCCCTTCCTTAGTGATCGTCGTGGGGGGTGGGGTGGAAGTCGCGCCGCCGGGCCCGGCGCGGGCCCGCCGAATGAACCCGACCAGGTTGGGTGCCAGAACCGAAGTGATCAGCAGCACCCCGGTGACGAAGTTGAGCACCTCGTTGGACACGTCCGCGAGGATCAGCGCGTTGCGCAAGATGCCGAACAGCAACACTCCGGCGAGCACGCCGGGCAGCGTCCCCCGCCCGCCGAAGATCGAGACGCCACCCAGCAGAACGGCCGCCACCACCGCCAGTTCGAGGCCCGCCCCGTTGTCGGCGCGGGCGCTGGAGAACCGGAGCGTGTAGACGATGCCGGCCAGCGAGGCGAACACCCCCGATGCCACGAAGAGCCAGAACTTGATGCGCTTGACTCGTACGCCGGCGAACCGGGCGGCCTCCTCGTTATAGCCGAGGGCATAGGTGGCCCGGCCGAGCGGGCTGGCGTGCAGCAGCACGCCGACGATCACCGCCAGCGCGGCGACCAGCACGATCGGGTACGGGATGGGCGTGCCGGGGATCCGGCCCGTCGCCCAGTCCGTGTAGCGCGGCGGGAAGTCCGCGACCGCGGTGTCGCCGAGTATCACGTACGCGAGCCCGCGATAAAGCGCGAGGGTGCCGATCGTCACCGCGAGCGATGGCAGCCCGAGCCGGGTGACGAGCACGCCGTTCAGGGCCCCGCACACGGCGCCGACGCACAGCGCCACCGGGAAAATCTGCTCGATCGGCCAGCCGGCGTTCCACAGGTAGCCGATCACCGCGCAGGACAGGCCAAGCGTCGAGGCGATGGACAGGTCGATCTCCGCGGCGATCACGACGAGGGTGAGCGTGATCGCCATGATCGCGATCTCGGTGACGTCGATGAGGATGAACCAGAGGTTGGAGGTGTCGGCGAACCCGTCGACCGACACCGAGGCGACCGCCCAGGAGGCCACGAGCAGCACGACGATGGTGCCCTCCCAGGTGGCCAGCCGCCCGCGCAAACCGGCGAGCGCGGCGTAGGCGGGGCGCGTCGGCCGCGCGGTCCGCGCGGGGCGCGGAGAGTGCGGAGAGTGTGGGCGGTGTGGGGGGTGCCCGGAGCGGGTTTGCACTGTCACGCACCTCCCGGCTGTGCGGTCGCGGCCGCCGGCCCGCGTCGCCGCGCGTACCTTCTGCGCCGCAGCGCCGCGCCCACCCGCAGCGCGAGCAGCCGGTCGAGCACGATGGCGGCGAGCAGGAGCAGCCCGTTGATGGCGTACTGGGCCAAGGAGTCGACCCGCAGCACGGCCAGCGCGCTGCCGATCGAGCTGAGCAGCAGCGCGCCGAGCGCCGCCCCCCACACCGTGCCGCTGCCACCGAAGATCGCCACGCCGCCGACCACGACCGCGGCGACGACGTCGAGCTCCTTGCCCGTGGCCACAGTGGCGTCGACCGTGCCGAAGCGGGCGGCCCACATCACCCCGGCGAGTCCGGCGATGGCGCCGTTGACTATGAAGGCGATGAGGATCCGCCGGCCCACCCGGATGCCGGCCAGCACCGCCGCCTCAGGATGCGAGCCGATCGCGTAGAGCTCGCGACCCGCCCGCAGGTTGGCCAGCACCCAGCCGGCCGCCGCCAGGACGGCCATTGCCACGATGGCGAGGATCGGGATGCCGGCCAGCTCCCGAGTGCCAAGCGATAGGAATCCCGCGGGCATGTCGGCGGCGTTCACCTGCCGGCCGCCGGCGAAGGCGTAGTCGACGCCGCGGAAGACGTACAGCGTGCCGAGCGTGGCCACCAGCGCGGGCACCCTGGCGTAGGCGACCAGCATTCCGTTGAGCGCTCCGCAGGTCGCGCCGATCGCCAGGCAGATCGCCACCACGGCCACGACGGGCAGCCCCGGATGGTCGGCGAGGAGAACGCCGCTGCTGAAGGCCGTCAACCCGGTGATCGAGCTGACCGACAGATCCACGTTGCGCGTGACGATGACGAGGGTCTGCCCGACCGCGAGCAGCATGATGATCGACGCGTTGAGCATGATGTCGCGCAGGCTCTGCGCTGACAGAAAGCCGGCGTTGGCCGCCCCCGTCGCCCCGAACAGCACCGCGATGGCGACCACGAGCCCGAGTTCGCGGATCCGGGTGAGCCGGTCGAACAGCCGGCGCACCGCCGGCTTGCCGCGGGTCGCCCGTGTCATGCGCTCGCTCCCCGTGCGTTCCCCGTGCCGGCGGCCTTGCCAGCCTGGCCGGTCTGGCCGGTCTGGCCGGTCGCGGCGGCCATGACCTTTTCCTCCGTGGCCGCGGCGCGCGGGAACTCCGCCACCAAGCGGCCCTCGTGCATGACGAGGACGCGGTCGGCCATGTTCAGGACCTCCGGAAGCTCGGAGGAGATCATCAACACCGCCAGGCCCTCGGCCGCCAGCTCGGACAGCAACCGGTGGACCTCGGCCTTGGTACCGACGTCGATGCCGCGCGTCGGCTCGTCGACGATCAGCACGGATGGGTCGGTGGCCAGCCATTTGGCCAACACGACCTTTTGCTGGTTGCCGCCGGACAGCACGCCCACCGCGTCGGCGAGCCGGGCGAACTTGAGCCGCAGCCGCAGCGCCCAGTCCGCGGCCCGGTCGCGTTCGATCCGGCGCGAAACGAACGGACCGCGGCGCATCGCGCGCAGCTGAGTGAGCCCGATGTTGCGCTCGATGGACAGCTCCATCACCAGGCCCTGCTGGCGCCGGTCTTCGGGCACCAGCGCGATTCCGGCGGACATCGCCGCCGACGGGCTGCCGGGCGGGAGCGGCCATCCGGCCACCTCGACGTGACCGCCGTCCCAGCGGTCCACACCGAAGATCGCCCGTGCCACCTCACTGCGGCCGGCGCCGACGAGCCCGGCCAGCGCCACGATCTCGCCGCAGCGGACATCGAACGACACGTCGGTGAATACGCCCTCGCGGGTCAGCCGGGAGACGCGCAGCGCCACCTCGCCGATGGCGTGCGCGTCCTTCGGGTACATCGCCTCGAGCTCGCGGCCCACCATGCGCTGCACGAGGTCGTCGGGGGTGAGGCCGGCGACCTCTTCGGTGGCGATCAGGCGGCCGTCGCGCAGCGTCGTCACGCGCCGGCAGAGCGCGAAGATCTCCTCAAGACGATGCGAGATGAACAGGACCGCGCAGTCGCGATCGCGCAGCGTCCGCGTCACCGCGAACAGGCGGGTCACCTCCTGGCCGGTCAGCGCGGCGGTCGGCTCGTCCATCACCAGCACGCGGGCGTTTCTCGACAGAGCCTTGGCGATCTCGACGACCTGCTGGTCGGCGATGGACAGGCCGTGGGCCGGCCGCCGCGGATCCATCGTGACGCCCAGCTGCTGGAACAGCTCGGCGGTCGC
>CALAED010000762.1 GCA_937891035.1 uncultured Thermomonosporaceae bacterium
AACCGTCGACGTCGGCGAACAGGACGGCGGCCCGCCCCTCCCGGCGTCTGCGCGCGAGCACCTCGCGGACGCGTTCTTCGAAGTAGGCCCGGTTGGGCAGACCGGTCGGGCCGTCGTTGAAGGTCAGATGGGTGACCTGACGCTGCAGCGCCGCCTGCTCGCTGAGATCGCGAGTGGTGATCAGCAGCTGCCGGGGCCGGTCGCCGCGGGCCCGGCGGTACCGGGAGACCGTCGACTCGGTCGGCTGCCATGTGCCGTCGGCGGCGCGCACCCGGCAGGTGACGCGCAGCACCTCGTCGCGGCGCCCGAGGAACTCCGCCACCGCCTCCTCGACCCTGGGCAGGTCCTCCGGATGGATGACGTCTTGGAGCGGGCGCGAGACCAGCTCGTCCGGGCCGTAGTCGAAGGCGCGCTGGGCACCGGCGCTCGCGTACCGCACGGTGCCGTCGAGATCGCAGATAAGCACGACGTCGTCGATGCTCTCGGCGAGCGCGCGGAAGTGCTCACCGCCGATGTCCACGGCCCGCCGCAGCCGCTCGTTCTCCCACAGCAGCTCGCCGAGCCGGACCAGCAACACGAGCATGGCCAGGCCGGCGACGACCGGCACGACGGGCTGCAGCTGCGTTGGCGAGGTGAGCGAGTGGCCGGCGAGGAACACCGCGGCCACGCCGGCGGCGGTGGCCGGGACGAGGCCCGGCCCGATCGTCCGGCCGTCGGCCCCGTGACCCGCGACGGCCCCATAGCCGGCCACGGCCCCCTGATCCGCCGCCAGGGCTGCCCCATCCGGCCCGTCGTGGCCGGTCGCGGGCACCCCGTGGCGGCCCGCCGGCCCGTCGACGCCCGCGTCCGCCGACCCGCCGGGGGCGTCGGCGCGCGTCACCCAAGGGGCGTCGGCGCGCGTCACCCATGGGACGGCGGCGAGCAACAGCAGGCCGATGAACCGGGCGAAGTCGCCGAGGCCGGCCAGGTTGCCGAGGCTGCCGAGGTCGCCCGGCGCGGCGTCGCCGCCCTTGAGCCTGGCGACGGTGGTGAGGACGTCGGCGACCGCGACGGCCACCAGCGCCGCGTAGGCGACAAGGGCAGAGCGCCGGACGACGCGGCCGGCGCCGAGCACGAAAGGCAGCACGCCGCAGATCAGGACGGCGTCGACGATCGGAAACAACAGCTCGATGACGAAGTCGGCCGCGCTCTCGCCGGACAGCTCGTACAGCCCGCCGAACAGGGTGACCCAGCCGAACACGAACAGCGCGGCCGCGCAGACGAAGGTGTCGGCGGCGTACCGCAGCCAGGTGCGCGCCGCCCGGTCCAGCCGGATCGACACGACGAACCCGGTGGCCAGCGCGCCGGCACCCGCCAGCAAGAACAGATCGGCCAGGGACAGCGACACGCCGGTGCGGCTGAGCACGTTGGGGACCGCGCTCGTCGCCGTGCCGGCCGACCAGCACGCCGCGGCGAGGGCGAACCAGCGCAACGCCGCGCTCGCCGCCGCGACCGCCCCCCGGCGCGCGGCCGGCCAGGACGCGGCGAGGTCGGGCAGCCGCCAGGCGGCGTACAGCAACGATGCGGCGGCGCCGGCCGCGATCAGTGGGGTGGCCCACGAGGACATCCCCTCGCTCCAGCCGAACGCCGAGATGAAGGCATAGCTCAGGCCGAGCAAAAGGATCACGCCGAGCGGCAGTGCCCGGGCTGGAACGCTCCGGCGCGGCAACCATCTCGCGTCCTCGCCGCTCATCTAAGCTCGCTTCCTTTTGGTCCCGGTCCGCTATCGCGGGGTCACCCGCGCCAAGCACCCGGTTAACGAACCAATCCCGCTGTTCGCCTGCCGACGGTCTGGACCGGCCTAGACCGGCGGTCTTTCCCGCGGCCGGCCGCCGCCTGGGCACAGCGTCCATACAACGGCTTCGACGGTGGGTTAGCACTGGTGTCATGAAAGCGGGGTGATGATCCCAGGTTCGAATCATGGGGATGGGGTTGTTCCGACTCCGCGCACGTCAGGCGGTGGTATCCGCAGCTCGCGCAGCACCGACAGGCTGTTCTGCCATGGTGCACAATGTACGTTCCGTAGGTCACGGCGTGATTGAGGCTGAGCCTCCTCCCGGCGACAACGCACGACAGCGCGTAGTCGCGGCGGCCGGCGTGTCGCCAGTGAAATGCCGAAAAGTCCTGCATTTGCGGTAGATGGCGGCTGGCACCATGACGCCGCGCGCCGGGACGTGGTCCACGAATTCGCCGCGCATCCAACCCTTAGTAGGAACCGGTGATGACGTTGCGCAGCGGCTCGCCGCGCACGTACCGCGCGCACTGCTCGCGAACGAGGGCGGCCACCCGTCGCGTGGAGGCCGGCGTCGACCCGCCCACGTGCGGCGTGATGAACACGCCTGGCGCCCGCCACAGCGGATGGCCGGGCGGCAGCGGCTCGGGATCGGTGACGTCGACGGCCGCCCGCAGCCGCCCCGCCTTCGTCTCCGCCAGCAGCGCGGACGTCTGTACGACCGGGCCCCGCGCGGCGTTGACGAGCAGCGCGCCGTCCTTCATCCGGGCCAGGAACTCCGCGTCGACCATGCCCTTGGTCGCGGGCGTCGACGGCACGAGCAGCACGACGACATCGACGGCGGGCAGCAGGTCCGGCAGTTCGTCCGCCGCGTGCACGCCGGGACGCGCCTCCCGCGCCACCCGCACGATCTCCACCTCGAACGGCTCGAGGCGACGCTCCAGGGCCGCCCCGATCGACCCGTACCCCACGATCATGATCCGCGCGTCGGTGAGCGTCTCGGTGTGGTGGTAGGCCCAGCGGCCCTCCTGTTGCGCGAGGGCGAACTCGGGGAAGTCCCTGCGCGCGGCGATGATGGCGCCCACGATCCACTCCGCGGTGCCCGCGTCGTGCGCGCCGCGGGCGTTGCACATCGTCACCCCCGCCGGGAGGTACGGACGTACGTGATCGACACCCGCGGTCTGCAACTGCACGACGCGCAGGCGCGGCATCCGTGCCATGATCTCCAGACTGGGCGGGGTCGGCAGCAGCACCGGGACATAGAACTCGACCTCGTCGAGCGAGTCCGGCACGGCGCCGGCACCGTCGTACAGATCCACCGTCACATCCGGCAGATCGGCCAGCAATTCGGCGATCTCGGGCTTCGCGGCCCATACGGTCGTCACGGTGGAGATCGTACGGGCCCCTGTGCGGATCTCAATGTCGTCAAGCCGGGAACCGCGCCCACGGCGCGTCCGTAAGACTTGACGAGAGGTGTGGAGAGGTGTGATGCCGGCGATGAGACCGCGATCCAGCGCCGCCTTCGGCGCCGCACTCCTGCTGGCCTGCGGATGTGCGCTGGCAGGATGCTCGACCGACGCCGATTCCGGCGGCTCGGGCAGCGAGCGGGTGGGCGGCGGGATGACTCCCGCGCCGCTGCCCAGCACGTCGACCCAGCCGGGACGCGCCCGGCCCGGTACCCCGCAGGTCGTGGCCACCGACCTGGCCGTTCCCTGGGGGATCGCCTTCCTGCCGGGCGGAGACGCACTCGTCACCGAACGAGAAAGCGCCCGGCTGCTGCGGGTGACGCCGTTCGGCCGCGTCACGACCGTGGGGAGGGTGCCCGGCGTCGAGGCGATCGGCGAGGGCGGCCTGCTCGGCGTCGCGGTCAGCCCGTCTTTCCTGCGGGACCGCCTCGTGTACGTCTACTTCACCTCGGACTCCGACAACAGGATCGCCAGTTTCGTCTACCCCAGCGGGGGCGGCGTCGAGCGACTGCGAAACATCGTGACCGGCATCCCGCACGGCGGGAACCACAACGGTGGGCGGCTGGCGTTCGGCCCGGACGGCCTGCTCTACGCCTCCACCGGCGAGCGGGGCGAGCCCGGGCTGGCCCAAGATCGCGAATCGCTGGGCGGAAAGATCCTGCGGCTGCGGCCCGACGGCTCGCCCGCACCGGGCAACCCGTTCGGCACCCGCGTCTTCACCTATGGGCACCGCAACGTGCAGGGCATGGCGTGGGACGGCGCCGGACGGATGTTCGCGAGCGAGTTCGGCCAGAACCGCTTCGACGAGGTCAATCGGATCGTACGAGGGCGCAACTACGGCTGGCCGGAGGTCGAGGGGTCCGCCGGCGGCGGCGAGCGGTTCACCGAGCCGCTGCTGACCTGGACGACGGACGAGGCGTCGCCGTCGGGGATGGCCTTCGCGGGCGGCTCGCTGTGGGTGGCCGGGCTGGCCGGCGAACGGCTGTGGCAGGTGCCGCTCAGCCGCCGCGGCGCCGCCGGCAAGCCGATCGCGCGGTTCGCCGGCGACTACGGCCGGCTGCGCGCGGTCGCCGCCGCACCCGACGGTTCACTGTGGATCTCGACCAGCAACCAGGACGGCCGCGGCTCACCGCGATCAGACGACGACAAGATCCTCAGGGTCCCCCTCCGCTAAGACGGAAACCTTCCCCTCGACCTGCACGCCGGTCGTCACGTCGCGATCCACACCGACTCCGGGCGCCGGTGCCGCAGCCGAGGTCATCACCGTCAAGGATCGCCCAGGCGATGTTGCGATCCTCACCGACCCCGGAGGGCCGGTGCTGGCTCTTGAACAGTATGAGAGCGCTCGGCTTGGATCATGAGCTGCCCGGTGAAGGACTCACATTCGCCGACGCCAGAGGTGGCCTGGGACTATAGACGCGGCTACGCCGAGCGTCGCCGACAGGCCGGCAGGTATTGAGATCCCGACACTTA
>CALAED010000763.1 GCA_937891035.1 uncultured Thermomonosporaceae bacterium
CGCATGCCTGCTCGTGTGGCGACCTCACGCAGCCCGTCATCCCCGCCACGCTGGGCGAACAGTTCGGGGCTCAGGCCGCCCGCACACCCGACGCCCCAGCGGTGATCTTTGACGGCGGGCAGCTGTCCTTTGCCGAGCTGGAGGCGGCGGCCAACCGGCTGGCGCACCTGCTGATCGGCCGCGGGGCCGGGCCGGAACGGGTGGTGGCCCTGGCGCTGCCTCGTTCGGTGGAGATCATCTTGGCGGAGCTGGCGGTGGCCAAGTCCGGCGCGGCGTTCTGCCCCGTTGATCCGGGGTATCCGCCGGAGCGGATCGCGTTCATGCTGGCCGACGTCCGGCCGGTGCTGACGCTGACCCGCTCTGACCTGGTCGCGAGCCTGCCCGGGCTGGACCCGGCCGAGCTGCTCGTGGTCGACGAGCCAGACACCATGGCCGCGTTGGCCCAGATGCCCGGGCATACGCCGGCCGGTGCCGACCTGACGGTCTCGTCGCATCGCGCCCACCCGGCGTACGTGATCTACACCTCGGGGTCAACTGGGCGACCTAAGGGCGTGATAATCCCGCACAACGGGATGGCCAGCCTCATCGCCGCCACTATCGCGCATTACCAGGTGCGACCCGGCGACCGGGTGCTCCAGTTCTCCTCGCCGAGCTTCGACGCCTCCGTGCTGGAACTGTGCATGTCTCTACCGGCGGGGGCCGCGCTGGTAGTGCCGCCACCCGGGCCACTGCTGGGCGAGCAGCTGGCCGCCGTGCTGGCCGGTCAGCGCATCACCCACGCGCTGATTCCTCCGTCGGCGCTGGCCACCGTCGCCGCCGAGGTAGCTGAGCAGGGGGTTCCCGGCTTTCGCACCCTCATCGTCGGCGGCGAGGCCTGCACCGCCGCGCTGGCCGATCGGTGGGCACCAGGCCGCCGGATGATCAACTCTTACGGCCCTACCGAGGCCACCGTCGTGGCGACGTGGAGCGATCCGCTGATCTCCGGCTGCGGCGTTCCAACGATCGGCCGGCCTATCCGGAACACCAGGGTGTTTGTGTTGGATGGGGGTTTGCGGCCGGTGCCGCCGGGTGTTTTTGGGGAGTTGTTCATTGCGGGGGAGGGGGTTGCGCGGGGGTATTTGGGTCGGGCGGGGTTGACGGCTCAGCGGTTTGTGGCGTGTCCGTTCGGTGTGCCTGGTGAGCGGATGTATGGGACTGGGGATTTGGCGCGGTGGACGGGGGATGGGCAGTTGGAGTTCGCCGGGCGTGTTGATGATCAGGTGAAGATTCGGGGGTTTCGGATCGAGCCGGGGGAGATTGAGGCGGTGTTGGCGGCTTGTCCGGGGGTGGGGGATGTGGCGGTGGTGGCGCGGGAGGATGAGCCGGGCCGTAAGCGGCTGGTCGCCTATGTGGTGCCGGCTGATCCGGCGGATCGGCCGGGGTCGGCCGGTTTGCGGGCGCATGTGGCTTCGGTGTTGCCCGATTACATGATCCCGGCCGCGTTCGTCGCGTTGGAGAGCCTGCCGCTGAACCGCAACGGCAAACTCGACCGCGCCGCCCTGCCGGTCCCCGGGGATGCCGGTGAGGGCGGCCGGGTGCACGTGCCGCCGCGTACCGGCACCGAACAGGCCCTCGCCGGCATCTGGGCCCAAGTCCTCGGCCTAGACCAGGTCGGCATCCACGACAACTTCTTCGAACTCGGCGGCGACTCACTGCACAGCCTCGGTGTGGCGGCGCGGGCCAAGGCCATGTTCGACGTCGCCCTGACACCGCAAGACGTCATGGTTAGGCGTTCGATAGCCGCGCTGGCCGAGCTCATCGAAGAAAGAGTCTTGCAGGACGAACTCCTCGTGCTCGGCAACGGCGAGGACGACGGCTTCTGAGGAGAGATAGGCACATGGCATCGTCATTTGAAGCTCGCATCGCCACGCTGCCCGCCGATGTTCAAGACAGACTCCGCCGTCGGCTGGCCGGGCAGGCGGCCACGCATACCGGCCGGATTCGCTCGGTAGACCGCACTGGTCCGCTGCCGCTGTCGTTCGCCCAGCAAAGGTTGTGGTTCCTCGACAAGTTCGAGCCAGGGGTGGGCGCCTACAACAGCGCCCTTGCGCTGCGTCTGACCGGAGCGCTGAACGTCTCGGCCCTGACGGGCGCATGGCAGGCCCTTGTGGCTCGTCATGAGTCCCTGCGGACAACATTCGACGAGGTCGACGGCAAAGGCGTGCAGGTCATCCACCCAGCTGCCGGATCTGTGGTGCAGATGGCAGACCTGGCTGACGCACCTGAGGAGGCCCAGAGCCAGCTACTCGCCAGCGAGTACGCGCGCTCCTTCGACCTCAGTGAGGGCCCGCTGTTCCGGGCGCTCCTCATCCGTCTTTCCCATGACGAGTGGGTGCTGCTGCTCGCCGCGCATCACATCGTGACCGATGGTTGGTCGATGGGGGTGCTGGTTGAGGAGTTGGGTGTGTTGTACGGTG
>CALAED010000764.1 GCA_937891035.1 uncultured Thermomonosporaceae bacterium
ACCCAGATCTCACCGACGCGCCCCTCGGGCAGCGCAGCGCCCTGCTCGGGATCGACGACGACCACCTCGTGCCCCTCCGGCGGCCGCCCGCACGACACCGATTCGACCGTACGGGCGCCCGCCGGCTCCCCCGGCCGCGCGGCGCCCTCGGCCAGGGCCGCGGCGTCCAGCCGCACCGTACGCGGGCCGCCGAGCGGCACGGACCCGGTCACCAACAGCGACGCCTCCGCCAGGCCATAGCAGGGGTAGAGCGCCTCCGGACGGAGCCCGCGGTCGGCGAACCGCTCCGCGAACCGCCGCAACGGCGTGGCGTGCACGTGGTCTGAGCCGGTGAACGCCACCCGCCACGACGACAGGTCCAGGCCGTCCTTCTCCTCGTCGGTGATCCGCTTGACGCACAGCTCGTACGCGAAGTTGGGCCCGCCGCTGACCGTCCCCCGGAACCGCGAGACCGCCCGCAGCCAGCGCACTGGGCGTTCGAGGAAGTGCAGCGGCGAGAGCAGGTAGGACGGGATGCCGAGGTACAGCGGCTGGAGGATGAACCCGATCAGCCCCATATCGTGGTACATCGGCAGCCAGCTCACTCCCACCGTGCGATCGCCGGCGCCCATCGCCTGCTGGATCGCCCGCTGGTTGGCCATCAGGTTGCCGTGCCTGAGCACGACGCCCTTGGGGTCGGCCGTCGAGCCCGATGTGTACTGGATCATCGCGACGGTGTCGGCGTCGATCCCGCCGTCCCGCCACGCGTCCGGGTCGCCGATCCGCTCCCGGTCGGTGACCAGCCAGGGCGGCTCGACCGCGGCCTTGATCTCCGGCGTCGCGGCACGGAACGCATGGTAGGCCGACGAGGTGAGCACCGCCTCGGCCCCGGCGTCGGCAGCGACGCGGCGCAGCCTGCGCACCCCCTCGTTCAGCACCGGCGGCGCCGGGGGGTAGGCCGGAACCGCGATCACGCCCGCGAGCAGGCAGCCGAAGAACGCCATGACGAACTCCAGCCCGGGCGGGTAGACGAGTATCGCCCGGCTGCCGGGGGAGAGCCGGTCGGCAAGCAGCGCGGCGATCCGGCGCGATTGTGTGGCGAGGTCGCCGTAGGTCAACTCGGCGACGGCGTCCTCGCCGTCGGCCAGGAAACCGTACGCGACCGCACCCGGCTTTTCCGCCGCCCTCGTGAGCAGCACCTCGGTCATGGTCCTGGCGGACATCGTCACCCTTATGCCCGCCCCTTCGCCGCGCCGTCGTCGGTGCCGGCCACGTGCATGCGCCACAGCATCCCGGCGTCCACAGCGCGCTTCGCGCCGAGCTTCGTCTCGTCGACGCCCTGATGGGCGAACAGCACCGGGTATGCCTCGACCGGCTCGGGCTCGACCGGCTCGACGTGATCCACCTTGGCCAGGGCGCGTTGGACGTACGGCGCGAGCTCGGCCGCCTTCTCTCGCCGCCGCTTTTCGTGCCGCTCCCGAAACTCCGGGATGACCTCACGACCCAGCAGTTCCAGCGACTCGCACACGTGCTC
This sequence comes from uncultured Thermomonosporaceae bacterium, assembly GCA_937891035.1. GTDB lineage: Bacteria > Actinomycetota > Actinomycetes > Streptosporangiales > Streptosporangiaceae > CALAED01. Next base: position 1,514 of record CALAED010000764.1, read on the forward strand.
GTGCGGGTAGCCCGCGGCCTGCTGAAGCAGGATGACCTGGTCGACGCCGGCCTCCTCAAGCTCAGCCAGGTACGTGCGCGCCCGCTCCGGGGTGCCGACCGCGCTGACGCCCGCCATCGGCTCGGGCGTCGCTTTCGTGAACTCCTCCCACAGCTTCGTGCGGCCGGGGACGTGCGTGCCGAACCGGTAGTACCAGGCCAGCGCCCACTTGAAGAACTGCTGCCCGGTCAGCCCGCGCTCCCGTGCGGTCTCGTCGTCGGGGTGCACCATCGCGCCGGCGAGCATGGCGATGTTCGGGTTGACCGCCTGCCCGATCGGGGCGCATTCGGTGCGGAACGTGTCGTAGTACTCCCGTACCCAGTAGCGCGCCTCGCCGGCGTCCATGAACGCGAAGGTCAGCGCGCCGAGGCCGTTGCGGGCCGCGAACTTCACCGTCTCCCGGTTCGTGCACGCCACCCACAGTGGAGGATGCGGGCGCTGGATGGGCTTGGGCACGATATTGCGCGCCGGCATCGAGAAGTACGTGCCCTTGTGGCCGGGGTAGGGCTCGCTGGACATCATCTTCGCGCACTCGCGGACGGCCTCCGCCCACATGCTGCGCTTCTCGACATAGTTGACCCCGAATCCTTCAAGCTCGACCCGGGAGCTCGACTCGCCCGTGCCCCACTCCACCCGGCCGTCGCTCACCAGGTCCAGCATGGCGATCCGCTCGGCGATTCGTACGGGGTGGTTGAAGGCCGGCGGCATCAAGCACACCGCGTGCCCGATCCGCATCCGGGTGGTCCGCTGGCTCAGCGCGGAAAGGAACACCTCCGGCGCTGTGGAGTGCGAATACTCCTCCAGGAAATGGTGTTCCTGCGCCCAGGCGTAATCGATGCCCGCCCGCTCCCCGATTTCCGCCGACTCAAGAGCATTCTGTACGAGTCGGTGCTCATCATCCTCGGCCCACGGCCGGACGAGCTGCAGCTCGAAGAACATTCCTAGCTGAATGACGACCTCCTCGTATTCGACCTCGTATTCGACGGCGTCGGCCACGCGGGTATCCTCATGCCATGGCGACGCCACGGCGCAAGCGGCGAGACTCCGGGCCCGATGACGCCGGCACCGCCCGGTTCACCAGGACGATCGAGGATTTCGATTGCGAGCACTGTGGAAGGTTCGTGCGGGGCAACGGGTACACGAACCACTGTCCGCACTGCCTGCACTCCAAGCACGTCGACGTCAATCCCGGTGACCGCGCGGCGTCCTGCGGTGGGTTGATGGAGCCCGTCGCCGCGGGCATCGAACGCGACCGGTATTTCGTCGTCCAGCGCTGCCGGGAATGCGGGAAACTGCTCCGCAACAAGGTCGCGCCGCACGACGACCGTGCGGTTCTCAGGCAATACTTCGGCCGCCCCATTCCCGCCACGCCGCGTTCGTCTCGCTAGCATTCCGCGCACTCGCCCCCGGAGCGGATCATCATCTGGTCCGCTTCGGCATCTCGACCGGCGCCACGGGGAGGTAGCGGTTCAACGGCGTTCCCTCGGCGGCGACGGAGTCAGATTTCGCGAATGCCGTCACAATCAGGTCTATGAGCGTGGGTGCGGTGTTGTTGATGACCCCGCGCAGCCCGTCGAGCAGCGCCGCGAGCTGGTCCGCGGTCCGCGAGCGCACGTAGTGGCAGTCGGTGTGCAGAGCCCAGTCGTAGCCGCCCGCGCCGTCGCGCTCGATACCCAGCGGATACATGTGGCACACCAGCGGACGCGATGCGTGTATCGTGCACCGGCCGTCCGGGCCGCGCCATGGGCAACGCGGCCCGCGCTGGTTGACCACCAGCCGGCCCTGTGCGTCGCGCTCGTAGTTGTCCAGGAACAGCGGACCGGACTCGCCGTTCACCTGGACGATCTGGACGCCCGCGTCGAGGAGGGGCTCTTCTTCCTCTTCCAGCAGCCAGATGTACCCGAGGCAGTCGGGGTCGGTGCACACGGCGCAGCTGGTTGAGATGCCCGCCCAGACCTTGTCGACCGTGCGCTTGAACTCGTCGAGAGTAGCTATGACCGTCATCGGCTCCCCTGGATTCGCTCGTCGCCGACCGCAAGCGGCGGGCACGGTTCGTCGTGGACCGCGAGGCTGAGCACCTCGCCCCGATTGCGCACCACGAGCCGGTCGGCCTCGCATGTGTCGAGGAACGCGTCCAGCTCGGCCTCGTCGACCCCGGCGAGAAACGACTTGCTCCGCAGCCGGTCCAGCGAGATCACCCGGTCGCACTCCAGGTACGTCAGTGCCTGCCAACCAGTCAGCGTCCGCGTCCGCCGGGCGGCGCCGGGCCGGGTGTCCACCAGCTCCACGCGGTCCGCCGCCGGTGCGCGCTGCCGCAGGTCGCCGCGGTCGTCGTCGGCCGCCCACTTCCGTACGAGCCGGACCGCGCGCTCGGCGTACTCGGCAGGCCGGGACCGCTCGTCGGTGTAATCGAAGTCGAAGTAGTACGCGATGCGGTCCAGCGCGGCGTCGTCCAGCCCCCGGTAGAGGTAGCGGTAAGAGGCGGAGGCACGGACGTTCGTCACCCCGTGCCGCTCCGGGCGCATGTGATACGGACTGAATCGGTCGAGCCTGAGCCGCACGGCCCCGCCGCTTGGCGGGTCGAGGAACCAGATGGCCTCGATAATCCGCGTGATCTCGGCGTAGTCATCGTGGTTCTCGCCCGGGATGCCGTACAGCAGGTTCCAGTACACCGTGATGCCGTACTCCCGGCACCATTTGAGCAGCTGGACGTTCTTCAGGGCGGTGGTGCCCTTGTCCATCAGCTTGAGGACATGGTCCGACAGGCTCTCGATGCCCGGCTGGATGCTGGTGATCCCGCCCCGGGCGAGCTGGCCGACCTGCTGGTGAGTGAGGTTTGCCTTGACCTCGTAGAACAGCTGCACGTCGAGGGGCTCGGCCGCCAGGGTGGGCAGCAGCGTGCGGAAGTAGTGCATGTCGAGTATCTCGTCGACCGTGTCGATGGTCGACACGCCGTACCGCTCGCGCAGGTGACGCAGCTCCTCGACGATCCGGGCGGGAGTCTTGCTCCGAAACGTCATCGTGCCGCCGTTGAGCCCGCAGAACGTGCAGTGGTTGCGCTCTCCCCACCAGCAGCCGCGCGCGGTCTGGATGAGCAACAGCGGCGGCACCCGCTCGGCCAGCCGCGGGTGCTCGCGCCGCGTCGCGAAGTATTCGTCGTAGTCCGGCCACGGCAGGGTGTCCAGGTTCTGGAAGACCGGGCGCGGCGGCGTCGTGACGATCGCATCGTCTGCATCGGCCGCTTCGGCCGCATCGTCCCGTCGGTACGAGATGCCGCCGATATCGGCGAGCGAGCCGCCGCCGCGTACGGCGTCCACCACGGCGGGGAACGACTCGTCGGCCTCGCCTGAGCAGACCACGTCGACGAAGGGGAACCGCCGGTGCAGTTCCACCCCCATCTCGCCTTCCCAGTTCGCCCCGCCCATCACGACGACGACGTCCGGGTGCAGCTCCTTGACCCGTTTCACGACTACGAGGGAGGCGATGTTCTGCTCGAAGGTGGAGGTGAATCCGACGATGCCGTACGCGGACCAGTCGATGTCCTTGACGCAGCGCTCGACGAAGTCGGTGCAGACCTGCCGGGCGTCAAGCACCCGAGCGATGTCCTTATCGCGCATCTCCCAGCGGTCGCGCAGCGACGCCAGGAACCGCGCGTCGAGATCGGCGGCCGGCCCGTACATCGCCTCGGTGAACAGCCACTCGCCGACGAACGCCTGGTGCGGGACGACGCTCCAGTCGGTGATGAGCTCATACTCATCGACGCCGAGTTGGTCGGCCAGCTCCCAGTTGAGGTACTTGATGTCGACGGCGACGCCACGGCGGGCGAGCGCGGCCTTCAACAGGCTGATCCCGATCGCCGGCCGCTCCAGGCCGGCGAAGGGCATCGTCACCAGGAGGACGCCCGCCGCCTCCCGACTCACCATCGTCACGCCCCGCTCTTTCGCCTCGCATTGCCGGGACTTTCCCGCCGCACTGAAGGACAGGTTTCCGCCGCCCCGAAGGGACAGGTTTTCCGTCGCGCGGAAGACCGGAGGAAAGTGCCCCGGGTTGGACGTGGGCCCCTCCCCGGGACACTCCGCTCGGCACGCTGGGCTCGCCCGCTTACTTGTGCGCCTTCTGTTCCTTGCGCGCGGGCAGAACCTTCCGCTCGATCCGCTTGCCGTCCTTCTTCTTCCGGACCGCAAGCTCGTTGATCTTCAGCTCGTCCTGCACGGTCTGACACTTGCTCATCGCGACACCTCCCTTCCTGCTCTCGTTCCGGAGCTCCGGGAGACGGCCGCGACCGGCTCGGCCAGGGCCAGCACGGCGCACGGACGGTCGTGGACCGCGATCAATGAGACGTGCGCGGAGGCGAACGACTCGTACAGGCACAGCCGGTGGCCGTGCCATTCGCCGCCGAGCGCCATCAGGGCACGTCGCGTACCGTCCGGCTTGGTCAGGTCGGCAACGTGCCGGCCGGAGTCTCGCTGGGCGATCTCCGCGCACAGATACGCTCGTCCGCACGCGTCGAGATAGAGGCTCTTGCCGGTAACCCAGCAACTGTCGTCGGCGAGCAGGCCGTCGTCGCCGAACACCGACGCGGCGACCTCCGCCACCGCCTCGGGCAGCCCGTGCCGCTGGCTCGGTGTGAGCGCGAGCAGCGCCCAGTTGTCCGCCGCCCGGCCCGCCCGGCTGACCTCCGAGAAGAACACCCGCCGACAGCTCAGGTCGCGGCCGAGCCGCGCGACGTCGGCGAGCTCGCGCACGTTGACGCGTGAGATCGTGACCGACAGGTCGAACGGGATACCCTCTGCCGCGAAGCGCCGACAGCCGGCGACCGCGCGGGCGAACATGCCGTCGCCGCGGACGAGATCGTGCGTCTCCGGCCGGGCGCCGTCGAAGCTGACGCTCAGCCGCGTGTTCGCGTCCTTGATCGCCGCCAGGGCGCGCCGGCTGGCGAGAGTGCCGCTGGTGATGGCCTCGGTGACCATGCCGATCTCGGCCGCGGCGGTCAGCACGTCCGCGAAGTCCGGCCGGAACAGCGGTTCCCCGCCCGTGAACAGGACCCGGTCGGCCCCGGCTCGGGCGAGCTCGCGTAGCACGCCGAGCGTCTGCGCGGTGGACAGCTCGCCTGGGCGGGGACGACCAGACGCCGGGAGACACGTCTTGCACCGCAGGTGGCAGGCGTTGGTGAGCTCCCAGCTCAGCGCGAAGCTCAACGACCGGCCCCGATCACGTCGATCGCGCCGGCCTGTTCGAGCCGGCTGACGAACTTGCGCAGCTCGTCCGCTTCGACGTCTGCGACAAACGCCTCGACGAAGTCGTGCTCGTCGACCACGCCGTCGGCGTGCTGGATGGACTCGATCATGGCCTGCTCGTCAGCGGTGATCCGTACGGTCTGGTAGCGGGTCTTGAAGAGGATGTCGCCGACGTCGGCGTACATGTCGGTCACCGCGAGGTACCGGTTGGGCTTGAAACGACGCCACTCCTGCGGGTAGTCGTCCCGAAGCTGTTGCTTGAAGACCTGGTCGGAGGACAGCTTCAGCTTCAGGTCGGGCGACAGCCCGCGCACGATGCGGTCGATACACAGCTCGCCGCTCGCGCAGCCCTCGTCGACCTTGCAACCGCCGCCGCAGTCCTCAAGCACGGGGCAGGAGGCACACGGCTCCTGCACCCACTTGAGCGTGCGGAAGACGTCGTCGAACAGCGGATCCATCCAGATGTCGTGGATCGGCCGCTCGAGCACATTGCCCAGCCGCATCTTGGACTGGTTGCACATGCGCAGGTCACCGGTGTTCGTGATGGCGCAGAAGTACGTGCCGACGCCGCAGTTCTCGAACATGTTGCGTTCGATCAGCCGCTCGTCGAAGCAGTACGGGATGGCCGTGCCGATGCCGATGCTGCCCTTGAACGGGAGGTCGTCGTGTGCCTGCACGATCTGGCCGATGGCCACCTTGAGCTCGGGGATGGACGGCTGCATGTGGAGCGTGTCGTCGTGGGAATTGACCTCGCCGATGCCGCCCGGCTCGTAGATGTCGTAGTAGATCGACTCGGCGCCCAGCTCCCAGGCAAGCTCCGCGATCCGGTACATGTCGTCGTGGTTGCGTCCCATGACGACCGGGACGATGCGGACGTCATGCCCGTCCTCGACGTACTGCCGGACCGCGCGCACGGCCTTCTTCCACGAACCCTTGCGCTGGGTGATGGCGTCATGCGCCTCCGGCGTCGACCCATGGATGGAGACGCCGAAGCAGGCCAGGCGAGGATTGAAGTTCTTCAGCAGGATCTGGCCGTTGGTCACGATGGTCACGGAACTACCGTTGTCGGACAGGTAGTCGACCATGTCCTCGAGTTCCTTTTGCGTGTACCCGTAAGTCGGCTCGCCGCCGATGAGGTACGTGTGCGGGACGCGCTGCGCCGCCAGGGTCTTGACGATGTCCCAGACGATTTCTTTGTCCCGGTCCCCGACCTTGGTACGGGTCGGGTTGTAGCACATGATGCAGTCTTCCATGCACGCGTACGTGATCTCGATGTGCGCGACTGTTGGAATTGAGAACAGCGGATTGATTTTGACGTCGCGTTTTGGCCCGTCTCGCTGTATGACGTAGGGATCGACCATTCCGTAAGCCGGGGTCTTGCCACACCCCCCGCCGGCAGAGTTCGTGATCAGCGGCAGGTGTTTGCGCTGCGTAGGGGTGGACATTTGCCTCCTCGATTCGCCACGACCGATGCTGACCGCTGACGACTACAGGTGAATCAGACTATTTTGAGAACCGCTTATCAGGCGTTGTCCGGTACATCAACCGCGGGCTACGCGGTCGTGGTGCTCCTTCCGCG
>CALAED010000765.1 GCA_937891035.1 uncultured Thermomonosporaceae bacterium
GATCGTCGGGGGGCTGTTCGCCTGTGCCGAGACCGCGCTGGCCCGCGTATCGCGCGTCAGGGTCGACGAACTGCGCCGGAGCGGGCGCCGCGGCGCGAAGCAACTGGTCGAGGTCGTCGCCGATCCGGCTCGTTACCTCAACCTGGTGTTGTTCCTGCGGGTCAGCTGCGAGCTCGCCGCCACCGTGATCATCGCCGATCTCGCCATCGCCTGGCTGGACGAGACGTGGCGGGCGTACGTCACCGCCGCCGCGATCATGATCGTGGTCAGTTATGTGGTCGTGGGGGTCGGGCCGCGCACCCTCGGCCGCCAGCACGTCGACCGGGTCGCGCTCGCCGCCGCCCGGGTGATGCACCCGCTGGCCCGGGTGCTCGGCCCGTTGCCGCAGCTGCTCATCCTGCTCGGTAACGCGTTGACGCCGGGGAAGGGCTTCCGAGAGGGGCCGTTCGCCTCCGAGGCCGAGCTGCGGGACCTGGTCGACCTGGCCGAGCAGCGCCGGCTCATCGAGCCGGACGAGCGCGAGATGATTCACTCGGTCTTCGAGTTCGGCGACACGATCGTGCGCGAGGTCATGGTGCCGCGCACCGACATCGTCTTCATCGAGCGGAGCAAGACGCTGCACCAGGCCCTGTCCCTGGCGCTGCGCAGCGGCTTCTCGCGGATTCCCGTCGTCGGCGCGAACGAAGACGACGTGGTGGGCATCGCCTACCTCAAAGACATCGTGCGGCGCACGCACGAATCGCCCGACCTGGAGTCGGTCGAGTCGGTCGAGTCGATCATGCGCCCGGCCACATACGTCCCGGACAGCAAGCCCATCGACGACCTGCTGCGCGAGATGCAGGCCAAACAGACCCACCTGGCCATCGTCATCGACGAATACGGCGGTACGGCGGGGCTTGTCACGATCGAGGACATCCTCGAAGAGATCGTGGGCGAGATCGCCGACGAGTACGACATCGAGGCGCCACGGGTCGAGCGGCTGGTCGGCGGGGCGGCACGGGTCACCTCCCGGCTGCCCGCGGAGGAACTGGCTCAGCTGTTCGGCGTGGAGATCGACGCCGAGGACGTTGAGACCGTGGGCGGGCTGCTGGCGCACGCGCTGGGCCGGGTGCCCATCGCCGGCTCGCAGGCCACCGTCGCCGGCCTCACGCTAACAGCGGAGAGCATCGCCGGCCGGCGCAACAAGATCGGCACGGTATTGGTCGAGCGGAAGACCGTCGCCGAAAACGGCAAGGACGGAGCCGAGCGCGCCGCCGACGCCTGACCGTCGCGCCACCGGGGCCGGGGGTCCCAACAGCGGTCAACCGACTCCACCCCGCCAGGCGACGACTCCATCCGGATCATGTCGCCGACAGCGGCGGTATGTCATACCGAGCGGGCGATCGAAGAGTCCCCGTCCGGGGACGATCAGGTAACGGCAGGGCGCGGATCGCCGGCGCGGCTATGACGCGGCAGCGGAGCGCCGAGCGGGCGGTCGGCAAGCCGCACGGGGTGGCGTCGATAGGCTGAGCCCCGGCGGCGAACGCCAGGCCGCCGGCAGGGGAGAGGGAGGCACAGTGGCCCAGCCGGAGCCCGAGGACCTGAAAATCATCACTTTGGCCCGGTCGGCGCGTGCCCGTGCGGAGGCCACCGAGGGCGCCGCCGTACGAGACGAGACCGGCCGGACGTACGCGGCGGCGACGGTCGAGCTGCCGTCGCTGCGGCTGTCGGCGCTCCAGGTCGCGGTGGCGATGGCGGTCTCGAGCGGCGCGGCTGAGGTGGCCGCGGCCGCCGTGGTGACCGAGGGCGAGCCCGGCGCCGCCGATGTCGCGGTCGTGCGGGACATGGGCGCGAACGCCCGCATCCTGGTCGCCGGTCCCGACGGCAGGGTCCGCGCCACCCGCTGACCGCCCCGACGAGCGGCGCCCGCACCGGGCGGCTGCCCTGCCGCGCCGGGCGTGTCGGGGGCTCTTCGGTCCGCGTCGGCCCGGCCGCCGGGGCCACACTGGATCAAGCGCCGGCCGGGTAGGCGAGAATTGGCACCGTGACGTCCCCCTCTGATGACTCCATCGGCGCTGCCGGCGGCGACGTGTTCGCGCCGGGCGGCGGGTTGTTCTCCCATCCGGAGGGCTTCCGCTCCGGGTTCGCCTGTTTCATCGGGCGGCCGAACGTGGGCAAGTCCACGCTCATGAACGCGCTGGTCGGCACGAAGGTGGCGATCACCTCGAGCAAGCCGCAGACCACCCGGCACGCCATCCGCGGCATCGTGCACCGCGCCGACGCGCAGCTGATCATCGTGGACACACCGGGGCTGCACCGGCCGCGCACGCTGCTCGGCCAGCGGCTCGACAGCCTCGTCCGCTCCACGCTCACCGAGGTCGACGTCATCGGCTTTTGCGTGCCCGCCGACGAACCCGTCGGCCCCGGCGACAGGTTCATCGCGCGAGAGCTCGAACGGGTCAGGCAGACGCCCGTCGTGGCCATCGTCACCAAGGCCGATCTCAGCGGCAGAAAGCAGCTGGCCGATCAGCTGCTCGAGGTCGGCGAACTGGGCGAATGGGCCGACATCGTGCCGGTCTCCGCGGTGGCGAGGCCCAAGGACGACGCGCTCCGACGGGCCGCCGGCCGGGAGCCGGGTTTCCAGCTCGACGTCGTCGCCGACCTGCTCATCGCCAAACTGCCAGAGGGCATGCCGCTGTATCCCGAAGGCGAGCTCACCGATGAGCCCGAGCAGATACTCGCCGGCGAGTTGATCCGCGAGGCCGCGCTCGAGGGCGTCCGCGACGAGCTGCCGCACTCGATCGCCGTGGTCGTGGACGAGATTGCGCCGAGAGCCGGCCGCGACGACCTGATCGACGTCTATGCCTGGCTGTTCGTCGAACGGCCCAGCCAAAAGGCCATCGTCATCGGCAACAAGGGCGCCCGCCTCAAAGATGTCGGCACCCGGGCGCGCAAGCAGATCGAGGCACTGCTCGGCACGCGGGTATTTCTCGATCTGCGCGTCAAGGTCGCCAAAGACTGGCAGCGCGACCCCAAGCAGCTGCGGCGCCTCGGCTTCTACGACTAAGCCCACCGCCGCGCGCTCGGCCCGCGCTCGGAGCGGGCTCCGAGCGGGCTCCGAGCGGGCTCGGTCCCGCGCCGGGCCCCGGCCGCACGGACGCCCGCCCAGGTGACGGCACTGACGGCGGCAATGACCGGCGTCGCCACCGATCACGGCAATCCCTTTCCCCGGCCGCACCACTACGGCAGGATCGATACCTTGGCGTGGAGTCCGTTTTGGGAGGAGAGCACCGGTGTTGCTGGTTTTTGGGCTATCGGCGTTCTTCCGTACGGTCGGTGAAGGTGTGTTCCATTGCCAGGCGTGCGGAGGCGATCGAGGATATCGGCGCCGTATCGGTCGGCGCTGGTTCACGCTGTTCTTCCTTCCCGTGATCCCGCTGGACCGGCTCGGCGAGATCGTCGAATGCCATACCTGCCGGGCCCGGTTCCGGCCGGCCGTCCTGCGGTTGCCCACCGCCGACCAGCTGACCGCGGCCCTCTCCGCCGGCATGCGCGCCGCGGTGGCACTCGTCCTGCGAGCCGGCGTCGAGGGCGACGAGGCGGCGCGGCGCCGCGCCGTCGAGGCCGTACGGGGGTACGGCGAGGAGTACTACGACGACGAAGCGCTCGAGGGCGACCTGGGAATGCCGGCGGCGTTCCTCGCCGAGGAAATCGTCCCCGCGGGCGCGCACCTGGCCGTCGAGGCCAAGGAATGGTTCCTGGCCCGGGCGGTCCGCGTGGGCCTGGCGGACGGGCCGCTGACCGAGCGGGAGCGGCAGACCCTCCGCGATGTCGCCGGTCATCTCGGCATGACGCACGCGCACGCGCTCGGCGTGATCGCGATGACCGAAGGGGCCGCCCGATGACCGGGCCGTTGCACGGTGGCGACCGTGGCGACCGTGGCGGGCACGACGGGTGCGGCGCGCCGCCGAAGGCCGCACGAGCGGGAGCGTGCCCGTGACCGCCGCGCGCCCCGCGACTGCGTTGGTGCGGGCCCTGGGGCCACGGCTGGATGCGGGCGTCGTGTCCCACATCGCCCGCTGGCCGGTCGACCTCGCCCGCGCCCGCCGCCAGCACGAGGCCTACGTCGCGGCGCTCGCGGCGGTGGGCTGGCGGATCCGCCAGGTGCCGCCCGCCGATGAGCAGCCCGACTCGGTTTTCGTCGAGGACACCGTCGTGGTCTGCGATGATCTCGCCGTGCTGGCCCGTCCCGGAACGCCGCAGCGCCGGGCCGAGGTACGCGGCGCGGAAGAGGTCGTACGGGAGCTTGGCCTGGAACTCGCCCGGATCGAGGCGCCGGGGACCCTGGACGGCGGGGACGTGCTCCAAGTCGGCGACACCGTTTATGTCGGCCGTTCGGGGCGGACGAACGATGACGCGTTCTGCCAGCTGGCGCGGCTGCTCGGCGCACTCGGCCGGCGGGTCGTCGCCGTCCCGGTGACCGGTTGCCTGCACCTGAAGTCCGCGATGACCGCGCTGCCCGACGGCACACTGATCGGGCTGCCGGATCGGGTTGACACGTCGGTGCTGCCGGGCCTGCGCGTGGCGCCCGAGCCGGCCGGCGCGCACGTGCTGCCGCTCGGTGCGAACCGGGTGCTGCTCGCCGCCTCCGCGCCTCGGACGGCCGAACTGCTGGCGGCCGAAGGCTACGAGATCAGCTGTGTCGACATCAGTGAGTTCGAGGCCCGTGAGGGTTGCGTCACCTGCCTGAGCATCCTCATCCCTTGATCTGTTGAGTGCTGCTCAGGCCCCTGGGCTCTTGTCGATCTTGATATGGGGTCATGACACCGCGTGTCTCACGTTGTGGACACTGTTCTGGTATCGACGGGCGGTTCTGTTACCGTACGAGACGTGCTGGGTCAGCTCCTGCTTAGTGGCCGCGGCGAGGGCCTGTAAGAGGCCGGCTCCCTCGTCGCGGAGCTTCGACGTGACCGTCGGCCGCAGGACTTCCCGCAGGAGCCTATTTCATGATTCCCCAGCAACGCCCCAGTGGCATGCCGTTCCATCGCTACCGCGCCTTCAAACCCGTCGACCTGCCCGACCGCCGATGGCCCGGCCAGACCATCACCAAGGCACCGCGCTGGCTGTCCACCGACCTGCGCGACGGCAACCAGGCGCTGATCGATCCGATGAGCCCGGCGCGCAAGCTGAAGATGTTCGAGCTGCTGGTGCGCATGGGCTACAAGGAGATCGAGGTCGGGTTTCCCTCCTCGGGCCAGACCGACTACGACTTCGTCCGGCAGCTGATCGAAGAGGACCGGATACCGGACGACGTACGGATCTCGGTGCTGACCCAGGCCCGCGAGGAGCTCATCGAGCGGACCGTTCAGTCGCTGATCGGCGCCCGCAACGCCAGCGTCCACATGTACAACGCGACCTCGCCCGAGTTCCGCGAGGTCGTCTTCGGGGTGGACCGCGAGGAGTGCAAGACGATCGCCGTGCACGGCACCGAGGCGGTCGTCAAATACGCCGAGCAATACCTGGACGATCCAGGCTTCGGCTACGAATACTCACCCGAGATCTTCATGGACACCGAGCTTGACTTCGCCCTCGAGGTCAGCGAGGCGGTCATGGACGTATGGCAGCCCGGTTCGGGGCACGAGATCATCCTTAACTTCCCGTGCACGGTCGAACGGTCGACGCCGAACGTCTACGCCGACCAGATCGAGTGGATGAGCCGCAACCTGTCGCGGCGCGAGCACGTCGCCCTGTCCGTGCACACCCATAACGACCGGGGCACCGCGGTCGCCGACGCCGAACTAGCGCTGATGGCGGGCGCCGACCGCATCGAGGGGTGCCTGTTCGGCAACGGCGAGCGCACCGGCAACGTCTGCCTGGTCACGCTGGGGCTGAACCTATTCTCCCAGGGCATCGACCCCCAGATCGACTTCTCCGACATCGACGAGATCCGCCGTACGGTCGAATACTGCAACCAGCTGCCCGTCCCCGAGCGGCATCCCTATGCCGGCGACCTCGTCTACACGGCCTTCTCCGGCTCGCACCAGGACGCGATCAAAAAGGGCTTCGAAGCGCTGGAGCGGCGAGCCGCCGCGGCCGGGATCCCGGTCGCCGAGTACGCCTGGGGGGTGCCGTACCTGCCGGTCGACCCTAGGGACGTGGGCCGGACCTACGAGGCCGTGATCCGGGTCAACAGCCAGTCCGGCAAGGGCGGCGTAGCCTTCATCATGAAGAGCGAGCACTCACTCGACCTGCCGCGCCGGCTGCAGATCGAGTTCTCGCGGGTCGTGCAGGACCGCACCGACGCCGACGGCGGCGAGGTCACCGCCGACCGGATGTGGGAGATCTTCGCCGCCGAGTACCTCGCCCCCGGCCCGCGCGCCGGGCTGCTGGCGCACCGGACCTCCTCGAAGGTGGACGAAAAGGATGTGCTGGACGTCGACCTGCGGATCGACGGCGAGATCCGCGAGATCGAGGGCATCGGCAACGGCCCGATCTCGGCGTTTTGCGATGCGCTGAGCTCGGTCGGGATCGCGGTGCGGGTACTCGACTACCACGAGCACGCGCTCAGCGCCGGCAGCGACGCCAAAGCGGCCGCCTACGTCGAATGCCAGATCGACGGCGCGGTGCTGTGGGGGGTCGGCATCGACGGCAACACCGTCTCCGCCTCGCTCAAGGCCGTCCTGTCCGCCGTCAACCGCGCCGCCCGCGACTAAACCGCCCGTCGCCCTCAGCGCAGGACGTGGTGTACGAGGGCGCGCAGGGGGCCGGTGAGCTGACTCTCGCCGGCCTCCACCGTGGTGTCCCCAATGGTGATCTCATAGACGAACCGATCGGGCGCGGGGACCGGCCTGCGGGGCGGCACGGTGAGGTCGATCTGGCCTATCAGGTCGCGCAGCACGGGATCGCCGGCCGTGTCGGCCTCGCCACGGCGTTCGAGACCGGCGAACCCGCCGCTGCGTACAACGATGACTTTCATCGTCCCTCCCGCTCGGCCTCCGGCGCGCCATGTGTGCCCCGCGTCGGGGGTGGCGGCGCGGGCGGTCGGTTGGGCCCTACCCCACGCGGGCGGCCGCTACCCCGCGCGACCGAGCACGCACCAAGAGGCTATGCCGGCCGACGGTGACGGTCAGGGATCAGATTGAGACTCCGACCCCTGTCCAAGCGTCGCGCACGGCGGTGTGCTCGGCGCTGCCGTCGCCGAACAGCCTGGCGGCCGTCGCCGCCGTCGCCGCAGCGAAGGTCGTGAAGTCGGTGTCGGAGGCCAGCCCGCCGCCGGTCAACACCTCGTACCACACCTTGCCGGCCTTCTCCCAGGCATGCCCGCCGATCTCGACGGCGGCCAGGTAGAACGCGCGGTTGGGAATGCCGGAGTTGATGTGCACGCCGCCGTTGTCGCGGCTGGTCCGCACAAAGTGGTCCATGTGTGCCGGCTGCGGATCCTTGCCGAGCTTGGGGTCGTCGTAGGCGGTGCCCGGCTCCTTCATGGACCGCAACGCCACGCCCTGCACGCCCTCGGCGAGCAGCCCTTCGCCGATCAGCCAGTCGGCCTGGTCGGCGGTCTGGCCCTTGTAGTACTGCTTGATCAACGAGCCGAAGACGTCCGACATCGACTCGTTGAGGGCGCCCGACTGCCCGAAGTAATCGAGCCCGGCCGTGTACTGCGTGACGCCGTGCGTGAGCTCGTGCCCCGTCACGTCGATCGGACCGGTGAAGGCGGTGAACAGCGTCCCGTCGCCGTCCCCGTACACCATCTGATCGCCGTTCCAGAACGCGTTGTCGTAGTTCTCCCCATAGTGGACGGTCGAGATCATCGGCAGGCCGGCGCCGTCGATCGAGTTGCGGCCATAGGACTTCTCGTAGAACTCGAACGTCACGCCCAGCCAGTCGTAGGCGGCGTCGCAGGCGGTGTCACCGGTGGCGGAGGCGCCCTCGGCGCGCACCGTGTCGCCGGGCAACTCCTCGCGATGCTTCGCGTCTTTGATCGTACGGTTCGGCGCGACATCGCCGGTCACCGCGCCGGGGGCGGTGAGCATGGCCAGGCGACGCTCCACTCGGTGGCTCGCGTCGATGACCAAGGTATGGCGGGCGCGGGCCCGCAGATCTGAATCGTCGGTACGCTCCAGCACCCGTTCCAACACATGTGGCGGGACTATCGTGCATCTCATAAGACAACGGTCGCATCCTTAACGAGATCCGAACCACGCTTGACCATCGTGTGTTGAGGCCGGAACCGGACGGCCTCGGCTGTCTTAACAGTGGTTTCGATGGGTACTGGCGAGTGCGGGAGAATGAAACGTGAGTCTCTATCGCGACGAGGGCGTCGTGCTCCGCACCCAGAAGCTGGGGGAGGCCGACCGGATCGTCACGATTTTGACCCGGCGAACCGGGCGGATCCGGGCGG
>CALAED010000766.1 GCA_937891035.1 uncultured Thermomonosporaceae bacterium
GCTCGAGCGTCAACCCCATCCTGGCGTGCTGTTCCGGGGCGAACCTGACCTCGGCGTAGACGATGCCGTCCGCCGCCAGGTCCGCGCCGCATTCGTAGGCGACCCGGTGCAACGCCGCCGTCGTCTGCATCACCGACACCGTGTGCGCGAACGTCTCCAGGTAGCGCTCAAGCGAGCCGGAGTTGGCCGCCTCGGTGAACCATGCCCCCAGCGCGGCCGGGTCGCTGTCAGGCAGTTCGCGATAGCCGCTCTCGGCCGCCAGTTCTACGATCGTCGCCGGCCGCAGCCCGCCGTCGAGGTGATCGTGCAGCAATACCTTGGGCGCCCGCCGGATGTCATCAATGGTCGGCTGATTGGTCACGCTACGAACGGTACCCCGACGGCACGGGCGCACGTTCAAGGCTTCGGCGCTCTCTGGCGCCGACGCGAGCCGCGTCAGGCCGAGATGCGGTCGAGGACCAAGGGGAAAAGGATGGGACGCCCCTCAGGCCGGACCTCGATGGCACCGTCGAGCGCCGCCAAGGCACGATCGAAGCGGCCGGCGTCGTCGGCGTACAGAGTGAGCAGCGGCCGCCCCGCGACGACCTCGTTGCCCGGTTTGGCGTGGCAGACCACGCCGGCCGCCGCGGACACCGGGTCCTCCTTGCGTGCCCGCCCGGCGCCGAGCCGCCACGCCGCCACCCCGACGCCGTACGCGTCAAGCCTGGTCAGTACGCCGGACTCCGGGGCGACAACGTCGTGGGACTCGGCCGCCGCCGGCAGCGGCGCGGCCGGGTCGCCGCCCTGCGCGGTGATCATGCGCCGCCACACGTCCATCGCGGTGCCATCGCGCAGCGCTTCGGCCGGGTCCTTGCCGCCGTCCAGGCCGGCCGCGGCGAGCATTTCGCGGGCCAGCCGGACGGTCAGCGCGACCACGTCGTCCGGCCCGCCGCCCGCCAGCACCTCCACCGCCTCCGCCACCTCAACGGCGTTGCCCACGGCGCGGCCGAGCGGCCGGTCCATGGCGGTGAGCAGCGCCACCGTACGCAGACCGTGGTCGGCGCCGATGCCGACCATCGTCGTGGCCAGGTCGCGTGCGTCGTCCGCGGTCTTCATGAACGCGCCTGAGCCGACCTTGACGTCGAGCACCAGTGCGCCGGTGCCCTCCGCGATCTTCTTCGACATGATCGAGCTGGCGATGAGCGGGATCGACTCGACGGTGCCGGTGACGTCGCGCAGCGCGTACAGCTTGCGGTCGGCCGGCGCCAGCCCGCTCCCCGCCGCGCAGACGACGACACCGGTGGCGCGCAGCACGTCCAGCATCTCGGCGGTGGACAGGGACGCTCGCCAGCCCGGAATCGACTCGAGCTTGTCCAAAGTGCCGCCGGTGTGCCCGAGCCCGCGCCCGGACAGCTGCGGAACGGCGGCGCCGCACGCCGCGACCGTCGGCGCCAGCGGCAACGTGATCTTGTCGCCGACACCTCCGGTTGAGTGCTTGTCCGTGGTCGGCCGGTCCAGCGCCGACCAGTCCATGCGTTCGCCCGTACGGATCATCGCCTCGGTCCAGGCGGCGACCTCACGCCGGGTCATCCCGTTGAGCAGGACGGCCATCGCCAGCGCGGCCATCTGTTCCTCCGCCACCACACCCTTGGTGTAGGCGCCGACGACCCAGTCGATCTGCTCGTCGGTCAGCTCGCCGCCGTCGCGCTTGGCGAGGATGACGTCGATGGCGTCCACTCAGCGGGCTCCCTGTTCCGGAGGGCGGCGCATACGGTCGAGATCGTCCGGCCCGAAGGCGTCGGGCAGGAGATCGCGCAGCGAACGCGGGCCGCCGGCGGTTTCCAAGGGCAGGTCCGGCCCGCCGTGCTCCCACAGCAGCTGACGGCAGCGCCCGCAGGGCGGCAGCGGATGACCACGGCCGTCAACGATCGCCACCGCCACCAGCCGCGGCGGGGTCGCGGCTCCGCCCGGCCCACCGGTCGCGTGGAGCGCCGAGACGAGTCCGCACTCGGCGCACAGGCCAAGGCCGTACGAGGCGTTCTCCACATTGCAGCCGGTGACGATCTGGCCCTCGGTGGTCAAGCCGGCCGCGCCGACAGGGAAGTCGGAGTACGGGGCGTACGCGCGCCGCATCGCGGCCAGGGCGGCAGCCCGCAGCGCGGTCCAGTCGATCTCACTCATCCATCTATCGTTCTTCGCCGCGGCGGTAGATCAAACCGTCGGCGGCCGGCATGCGCAGCCGCTGGCTGGCCAGGGACAGCACGAGCAAGGTCGTCAGGTGCGGGGTGAACGAGACCAGCTCGCCCGGCACCGTATCGCTTTGCCAATACCAGATGAGCAGCAGGGCCGCGGCCACGAACGCGATCGCCCCGGCCGACCGGCGCCCGCGCTGCCACTGCCAGACCGCGATGATGGCCAGCAGCACCGCGACGAACAGCAACAGCGCGTGCACCGACTCGCCGCCACTGCGCAGGTTCATCGCGTCCGCGTACCCGAACAGCATCGCCCCGCCCGCGAGCCCACCCGGACGCCAGTTACCGAAGATCATCGCGGCGAGGCCGATGTAACCGCGCCCGCCGGTCTGCCCGTCCTGGTAGAGCGGCGAGGCCACGGTCACCAGGAACGCCCCGGCCAGCCCGGCGCAGGCGCCGGAGATGACCACAGCGGCGTATTTCATCCG
Organism: uncultured Thermomonosporaceae bacterium; assembly: GCA_937891035.1. GTDB lineage: Bacteria > Actinomycetota > Actinomycetes > Streptosporangiales > Streptosporangiaceae > CALAED01. The sequence continues at coordinate 2,660 of CALAED010000766.1, forward strand.
GTAGACGGACACGCCAAGCGACTCAGCGGCGTACGGGCTCTCGCCGCAAGACCGCACCCGCAGCCCGAACCGGGTGCGCCACAGCACAAAGAACGTGATCGGGACGAGCGCCACGGCGACCAACGTCAGCAACGAGATGCCGGCGGTGAGTCCGCGCAACAGCCCGGCGAGGTCGGAGACGAGCAGCCAGTGGCGCCGTTCCAGCCAGCCGAGCGCGTCCGGGCTCCGCCAGCCGAAGATATCTCCTCCGGACAGCACCGGCAGGCTGACCGTCTTGATCGCGTCGACCGGCGGTGACTGCCGCGGGCCGCCGCCGAGCGCTTTGGCCTCGCCGGTGTCGAACAACAGCCCGGCGAGGAACTGGGTGAGCCCGAGCCCGAGGATGTTGATGGCCACGCCGGACACGATGTGGTCGACGCCGAATGTCACGGTCGCGGCGGCGTGCAGCAGCCCGCCGAGCGCGCCGCCGATGATGCCGACGACGACCCCCGCCCACGGCCCCCACTGGTATCCGGCCCACGCGCCGGTCCAGGTGCCGAGGATCATCATGCCTTCGAGGCCGATGTTGACGACGCCGGAGCGCTCGGCCCACAGCCCGCCGAGCGCCGCCAGGCCGATGGGGACAGCGAGCCGCAGCGCCGCCCCGACGGTGCCGCTTGAGGTGATGTCGTCGGCGCCCGTGATCACCCGTACCAGCGACAGCAGGGCCAGCAACGCGGCCGCGAACAGCAAGACCCGCGACAGCCGGAACCCGCCGGGCCCCGGCGCGGCGCGCAGCGGGACCGGCTCGGCGAGCGCGGTGGTGCTCATGGCCTGTCTCCCGCGCAAGCCTCGGCGCGCTCTAGCCGCACGCTTCCCTCACTCGTCCCTCGCTCAGTCCAGCGCGCGACACGCGCCTGCGGCGCGCTCATGCCCGGCCCCCCGCGCAAGCCTCGGCGCGCCCTAGCCGCACGCTTCCCTCACTCGTCCCTCGCTCAGTCCAGCGCGCGACACGCGCCTGCGGCGCGCTCATGCCCGGCCCCCCGCGCAAGCCTCGGCGCGCCCTAGCCGCACGCTTCCCTCACTCGTCCCTCGCTCAGTCCAGCGCGCGACGCGCGCCTGCGGCGCGCTCATTCTGGACCCCCCGCTGGTTTCTCGCCGGCGATGACGTGGCCGGCGGCAAGCTCGGCCGCGACCGCCCGCTGTTGCAGCCGGATCTCGAACCGGCGGACGAGCTCGTAGACGATGACCACGGTCAGCACGACGGTGCCCTGCATGACGAGCACGATCTCCTTAGGAACGTCGTTGAGCTGCAGCACGTCGGAGGACTGGTCGAGGAAGGAGAACAGCAGCGCGGCGAGCCCGATGCCGAACGGGTTGTTCCTGCCGAGCAGCGCGATGGCGATGCCGGTGAACCCGAGACCTGCGGGGAAGTTCAGCGAGTACTGGTACGAGGCGCCGAGTAGCTCGGGCATGCCGACGAGCCCTGCCACCACGCCCGACAGCGCCATCGTCGTCACGATCATGCGCCTGCTGTCCACCCCGCTGGCGCGCGCCGCCGTCAGCGACAAGCCGGAGATCCGCAGGTCATACCCGAACCGGGTGCGGTTGATCACGACATGGAAGGCGATGCCGACCGCCACCGCCAGCACGATCAGACCGAACACCGTGCCGCCGGCCAGTTCGAAGCCGGGCACCTGGCCGGACTCCGGGATCGGCGGGGTGGCCACGTTGTTGCTGCCCGGCCGCACCTCGGCCAGCCGCGCCGGGTTCAACAGATAGGCGATGAGCCCGGTCGCGATGGCGTTGAGCATGATCGTCGAGATGACCTCGCTCACGCCCCTGGTCACCTTGAGCAGGCCGGCGATGGCCGCCCACGCGCCGCCGACCAGCATCGCCGCCACGATCACCAAGATCTGCCCCAGCGGCGCGGGCAGCGCGACGGCACCGCCGAGAACCGCGGCCAGCATGGCGGCCATGCGGTACTGTCCGTCGACCCCGATATTGAACAGCGCCATCCGGAAGCCGATGGCCACCGCGATCGCGGACAGGTAGTACCCCGTGGCGCGGTTGAGGATCTCGACCACGCTCGACGACGTGGTGCCATAGTCGATCATGCTGGTCATGGCGTTGAACGGGTCGACCCCGGCCGCCCGCAGCAAGATCATGGTGATGACGAGGGCGATGACCAGCGCGATGATCGGAGCGCCGACCCGCAGTGTGATCTGGCGCGGCCCGAGCCCGCGCAGGATCGCCACCCACGCCGGCACGCCGCGCGCCTCCGGCTCGCTGATTGGGGGTCCCGTCATGCCGTGTCCCCGGCGGTGGCGCCGTCGGCGGGCTCCGCGCCGGTCATCGCGGAGCCGAGCTCCTCTGGGGTGACGTCTGTGACGTCGACCGTCGCGACGAGCCGGCCGCGCAGGATGACGTGCAGCGTGTCCGACATGCCGATGAGCTCCTCCAGGTCGGCGCTGACCAGCAGCACGGCGAGTCCGTCCGCGCGCGCCTTGCGCAGATGTTCCCAGATCGCCGCCTGCGCGCCGACATCGATGCCGCGCGTTGGGTGCGCGGCGATGAGCAGCCGCGGGTTCCCGGTCATCTCGCGGCCGACGATGAGCTTTTGCTGGTTTCCACCGGACAGCGCCGCGGCCAGGACGTCGATGCCGGGGGTGCGGACGTCGTATTCCTTGACGATGCGCGTGGTGTCGGCCCGGGCGCCCCTGCGGTCGATCCACGGGCCGCGCGCGTTGGGCGGCCGGGTCTGGTGACCGAGCATGCGGTTTTCCCACAGCGGGCGGTCGAGCACCAGGCCGTGCCGTTGGCGGTCTTCGGGGATGTACGCGATGCCGGCCTCGCGGCGCCGCCGGGTGGACCACTGGGTGATGTCGGCGCCGGCGAATCGTACGGTGCCGGCCGTGACCGGGCGCATCCCTATGATCGCCTCGATCAGCTCGCCCTGACCGTTGCCCTCCACCCCGGCGATGCCGACGATCTCGCCGAGGTGGATCGCGAACGACACGTCGTCGACGATCGCGCGGCCTTCCGGGCTGCGCACCGTCAGCCCGGACACGCTGAACTGCTCGTCTCCCGTCACGGTGGACTCGCGCGTCTCCGGGCTGGGCAACTCGCTGCCCACCATCAGCTCGGCCAGCCGCCGCGAGGTCACCTCCGCCGCGTTGACGGTCGCGACGGTCTCGCCGCGGCGGATCACGGTGATCCGGTCGGCGATGCTGAGGACCTCGTCGAGCTTGTGCGAGATGAACAGGACGGTCAGGCCCTCGGCCTTGAGGTCGCGCAGGTTGCCGAACAGTTCGTCGACCTCCTGCGGCACCAGCACGGCCGTCGGCTCGTCCAGGATGAGGATCCTGGCGCCGCGGTAGAGGACCTTGAGGATCTCGACGCGCTGCCTGTCCCCGACGCCGAGCTCTTCGACCAGCCGGTTCGGTTCGATGTCGAAGCCGTACTGGGTGGCGATCTCCTTGATCTTGCGGCCCGCCGCGGCGCCGATGCCGTGCAGTTTCTCGGCGCCCAGCACGACGTTCTCCAGCACGGTCAGGTTGTCGGCCAGCATGAAGTGCTGGTGCACCATGCCGATGCCGCGGGCGATGGCGTCGGCCGGGGTGTGGAAGGTCACCTCGGCGCCGTCGACCTCGATGGCGCCCTCATCCGGCCGCTGCATGCCGTACAAGATCTTCATCAGGGTCGACTTGCCGGCGCCGTTCTCGCCGCACAGTGCGTGCACCTCGCCGCGGCGCACGGTGATGTTCACGTCGCGGTTGGCGACGACCCCGGGAAACCTCTTGGTGATCGATGTCAGCCGTACGGCCGGTTCACCTTCGTCGTGCGGCACGCGCCCAACTCCTCACACCCCGGTTCCGTACCCTGGGTTCACGCCGAACCCAGGGTACGGACACGGATACGGATTCAGGACGTCGGCACCTTGAGCTGGCCAGAGCTGATTTCCTGCTTGTACTGATCCAGCTTGGCCTTGATGTCGTCGACCTTGCCGCCCGACGTCGCGTAGCCGACGCCGTCGTTGCTCAGGTCATACTTCTTGGTGCCGGCCGTGAAGGTGTTGTCCGCCACCGCCTTCACGAAGTCGAAGACGGCCACGTCGACCCGCTTGACCATGGACGTGAGGATGAAGTCCTTCACGTTGGCGACCGCGGGCTGGTTGTACTGGTCGGAGTCGACTCCGATGGCCAGCTTCTGGGCCGCGCCCACCGTCTTGATGACGCCGATGCCGGCGCCGCCGGCGGCGTGATAGATCACGTCGGCCCCGGCGTCGAGTTGTCCCTTGGCGGCGTCGGAGCCCAGGGCCGGGTCCTTAAAGCCGTTGAAGTTCGGCGGCTGGGTGAGGTACTTCGCCGGCAGCACCTTGATGTCCGGCTTGGCCGCCTTGGCGCCCGCCTCGTAGCCGGCCCAGAACTTGTGGATCAGCGGCACGTTGACCCCGCCGATGAAGCCGATCGTGCCGGTCTTGGACTTCAGCGCGGCGGCCGCGCCGACGAGGAAGGAGCCCTGCTCCTCGGAGAAGCAAGCGCCCTCGACGTTGGCGCCCGACACCTTGCACTGGTCGGCGTCGACGACCAGGAACTTGGTGTTCGGGAAGTCTTTGGCCACCTTGGTGATCGGCGCGGTGTAGGCGAAGCCCACCCCGACGACCGGGTTGAATCCACCGGAGGCCAGCAGCTTCAGTCGCGCCTCTTTGTCGGAGTCTGGCTCGTCGGGCTTGGCGGACAGCTCCTTGGTCTGGATGTTGAGCTCGCTTTTCACCCTGTCCAGGCCGCGTGCGGCCGCGTCGTTGAACGATTGGTCGCCGCGCCCCCCGATGTCATAGGCGAGGCCGACCTTGAGGGTCTTCTTGGCCTCGCCGCCGGCCCCGCCGCTGTCCGACGTGGTCTTCTTTCCACCGCAGCCGGCGGCGCCCAGCGTGAGCATGGCGCTCGCCAGCACTGCGGCGGTGATTCGCATTCCACGGCGCAACGTAGCGCTCCTTCCCGGTTCCCCACCACAGCCCGCGACAACCGGCGATATGCCCAATTAATCGCATTAAATCGTTCGGACCATAACCGGCCGAGCCAAGCACCCAAAACAAAGCTACCGTCTCGCAACTTGTCCGTTACCAATGCGAGAGCGCAACGACACAGGTCAGCAGCGCGCCTAAGCGCGTTTCAGCTCCGTCCGGCGCGCGACAGGCGGCGGGCCTTGAACCGGCGCACTATGCCTAAGCGAGCGCGACGCCCTCGACAGCCTCTGGCCGGTTGCCGTCCCATCGCACGGCCGGGCCGTCGACCGTCCCGTCACGCAACGCGGTCAGCGCGGTGGACGCGAGCACGCTGACGCCGACGGCGATGCAGCGCTCGTCCACGTCGAAAGTGCCGCGGTGAAGGTCGTACTCCCCCGCCTGCCCCGGCTCGGCGACGCCCAGCCGGGCGAGCGCCCCCGGGATCGACTCGAGATACCAGCCGAAGTCCTCGCCGCCGAGGCTCTGCTGTGTCTGCACCACGGCACCGTCGCCGAGCACCGCGTCGGCCGCGGTGCGGAACATCTGCACGCTGGTCGCTTCGTTGACGGTCGGGGGCACGCCGCGCACGTATTCGAGATCGGCCTTCACGTCGTACGCGCCGGCCACCGAGTCGAGCAGGCTATGCATCAGCTCGGGGGCGGCGTGCCAGGCCTCATCGTCCAGGCAGCGTACGGTCCCCTCGGCCACCCCGTCGTCGGGGATCGCGTTGG
>CALAED010000767.1 GCA_937891035.1 uncultured Thermomonosporaceae bacterium
CGCCGACGTCGCCGACGCCGCCGCGGCGCTGCTGCTGGTGGCCGGGCTGCAGGCGCAGATCCACCGGCCGTCCGAGGCCGTCATGACCGGGCCGGGCGCGGCCATCGCCGCCGGTGAGCTCGCCGAGCGCGGCATCGTCGCCCACAGCTCGGCCGAGGCGGCCCGCTCGGCCTGGATCGCGCCGTGGCCGACCCGCGACGAGATCCCCGCCACCCATCTGGTCGATCTCGTCTGCGCGGCCGAATGCTCGGGCGCCGACGCCGTGGGCGGCACCGGCGGCGGCGCTGCCGCCCCGTACACCTTTGTCACCGACATCGAGCCCGCGCTGGTGCGCCGCGAGTGGTACGGCTTGGGCGGGTCCCCCGCGCAATGGGCCGCTCAAGGTGCCCGCCTGCTGTCACTTTGACCTAACAGTTTGACCCGGGCGGCCTACGGGAGCGCCCCGACGATGTGAAAGGAACGCACGTGCGACATCGCGCACTCGTGTACGGCGACGTCGATCTCAACCTGATCGACGGCTCGGCGATCTGGGCCCAGGCGATGGTGCAGGCGCTGGTCCGGGCCGGGTGCGCGGTGACGCTCGTCCTCAAGGCCCCCGTCCGTACGGACCGGCTGGTCGGTCCGCTCGCAGAGCTGGACGGGGTGACCGTCCGCAAACCGCACCTGGAGGGCCTCACCGAGCCCGACCGGTCGATGTCGCCGCGGCAGGCGGTCGCCGCTCTCACCGCCGTGGACGCGGAGCAGCCGTACGACCTGGTCGTGGTCAGGGGCCGCCAGCTCGCGCACCTGCTGGCGCACAGCCCGCTCGCCGGGCGGCTGTGGACCTACCTCACCGATGTGCCGCAGTCGGCCGCCGAGTTCACCGGCCCGCGCCGTGGGGAGCTCAAGCGCATCGCCCAGGCGTCCAGGTTCCTGCTCTGCCAGACCGAAGAGCTGCGCTGCTTCTTGGAGGGCGCGGTGCCGGCGACGGCGGGCAAGTGCGTGCTGTTCCCGCCGGTCGTCGTGCTGCCCGACGGCATGGCGACCCCGGCGGCCCCGCCGCACCCGGGGGGCACGGTGCCGGCCGCGCCGCTGAAGCTCGTCTACACGGGCAAGTTCGCGCCGCGCTGGAACACCTACGAGATGACCGGGCTGCCGCGCCGGCTGGCCGCCGCCGGCATCGCCGCCGAACTGCACATGATCGGCGATAAGATCCACAAGGATCCGCTGGACCCGGCGTTCACCAAGCGCATGCGTACCGCGCTCGAGACGACGCGCGGGGTCATCTGGCACGGCGGTCACCCGCGGGCCGAGGCGATGCGGCTGTCGGCCGAATGCGACATCGCCCTGTCCTGGCGGGACGCCGATCTCGACACCAGCCTTGAGCTGTCCACCAAGGTGCTGGAGTGCGGTGCGCTCGGCGTCCCGGTCGTCCTCAACCGCACGCCCATGCACGAACGGCTACTCGGCGCCGACTATCCGCTGTTCGCCGCCACCGAGGACGATGTCGTCGACGTGCTCGCCGCGGCCGGCGCCGACCCGGAGACCTACGCGCTGGCCCGCGAGCGGTGTCTGGCCGCGGCCGCCGACTTCACTCTCGACGCCGCCGCCGACCGGCTGACGCGCTACCTGCGCCGCGCCTTCCCGGCCACCTGGCACGAGACGGCGGCGACCACGGCGACCACGGAGTCGACCGCGCCGCGGCTCAAGGTCGTGGTGGCCGGTCACGACCTGAAGTTCTTCAGCGCGCTGCTCGACTACCTCAAATCGCGCTCGGACATGGAGGTTCGCGTCGACCACTGGGCGGCGCTCAAGGTCCACGACCCGCAGCGGAGCGAGGAGCTTCTCAACTGGGCCGACGTCGTCGTCTGCGAGTGGTGCGGGCCCAACGCGCTGTGGTACGCCAAGCACAAGCGGCCCGGGCAGCGGCTGGTCGTCCGGCTGCACCGCTTCGAGCTGTACGCGGCCTGGCCGGCGCGGCTGGACATCGACGCCGTCGACGCGGTCATCTGCGTCAGCCCGCACTACGCCGAGTTGACCCGCAAGCTCACGGGCTGGCCGGAAAGCAAGATCGTCGTTGTGCCCAACTGGGTCGACATCGACCAGTTGCACCGGCCCAAGCTGGAGGGCGCCCGGCACCATGTGGGCTTCATCGGCATGGCGCCCTCCCGCAAGCGGTTCGACGTGGCGCTCGACGTGCTCGAGGAGTTGCGCCGAGACGACCCGCGCTTCACTCTCTTCGTCAAGTCCAAGCTGCCCTGGGACTACTGGTGGATCTGGCAGAAGGACGAGGAACGGGTCCACTACGAGGAGGTCTTCCGGCGCGTGCGCCGGTCGCCGGCGCTGGCCGGGGCCGTGGTCTTCGACCCGTACGGCAGGGACGTCGGCGCCTGGCTGCGGCGCATCGGGTTCATGCTGTCGACCAGCGACGATGAGAGCTTCCACCTCGCGCCGGCCGAGGCCATGGCCTCCGGCGCGGTGCCCGCGCTGCTCAACTGGCCGGGCGCCGAGACGATCTACGACCAGCATTGGATCCACGCCAACCCGGGCGCGATGGCCGCCTCGATCGCCGCGACCGTACGCGAGGGCCGCTGGGACGATGAGCGCGGCCTCGCCCACGCCCAGGTCAAGGACGCCTACTCCCTCGACAAGGTCTGCGCCCTTTTCACCGGCCTGCTCACCGGCGCCCGCCCGTCCGGAGCCTGATCGCTTGAATCTGAGTCAGGAGAAGGCGACGTTGTCGAACGAGACGCCGGGCCCTTGGGCGGTGGCCGCGGCGGCGCGGCCGAGGTAGATGTAGGCGCCGCGATACGTGCCGTCGGTCGCCGCGACCGACGCGCCGTTGACGTCGTAGCGGCGGGCGTACACGGTGGTGGCGGTCACCCGGATGCTGATCTTGGCGATGGTGCCGGCCTTGAGCGCGGGGGTGGCGACCTTCTTGAGCAGCACGGTCGCGGTGGGGCTCTTGCGGTAGAGCTCCAGGCTGCCGTTCTGTCGCAAGATCGCGGTATATCCGCTGTTGCGGGCGTTTGCGGCGTCATTGAACGCGTGGTCGTACCGGCCGGAGAAGTACACCCCGGCCCAGCGCGTGGCGTCGGAGCCGAGGGCGTCGTACCGGATCCAGGCGTGCAGGACGTAATTCTTCGGATCGGGCGGCACGGCCCAGCCCTGGCGGACGAACAGCGGGCTGGTGCCCCGGGGGATGGACCACCAGCCGGGCGCGGTGAACGAACCGCGGTGGGCCGCCGACACGTTGGCGGCGTTCTGGGTCTGGGACATGTGCCCGTACCAGTACTTCATAGTGGCGAACGGGTCGCCGGTGCGCCGATAGGCGGCGGTGGCGCCACGCGAGTAGACGGGGTCGTTGCCGTCGATGCCGGCCACGCCGAGCCGGTAGAGCTGGTCGCGGCGATATTGACGGTCGACGTCATAGCAGCTGACGGTCAGGCCGGCGGCGACATAGGACCTGATGGTCGCGTCCGGCAAACCCTGCCACAGCGACACGTACTTTAGTCCGTCGGCCTTGATGGCGGCCGGCGTGTCGGTGGTCGCCTGGGTGGTGCCGCCGACCAGCACCTGAGCCTGCATCCCGGCGTTTTTGGCCAGGACGGCGTCGGACCTGGAAAAGGTCTGGATCCGCACCTGATCGCCGAGCCCGCGCCGGGTGATCTCACTGATCACGAGCCGCGTGGCCGCCGTGTCCTTGGGATGGGCCAGCAGCGCCTTTCGCCCGGCGAACTCGTCGAGGAACTCATCCAGCAGCAACGGACGGGTGTTCGCCGCCGTGCCGCCGAACCACGAACGCGCGTCGATGGTGAGCGCCTTGAACGCCGCGCTGTCCAGGTCGGCGACGCGCCCGGATGACGTGGTGATCCGATCCACGGTCAGATCGTGGAAGATCGCACCGGCGCCGTCGGCGAGCACCTGGACGTCGAACTCCAGCATGTCAGCGGCCGGGTCGGCGACCCCTGCGGCGAAGGCCTGCTCAGTGTTCTCCGGCGCGAGGTAAGCCCCGGCGCCGCGGTGCCCGGTGAACGGCCGGGCCGGCAAGTCCGCGAGCCGGACCGCGTCCGCCGCCGCGTCCGCCGCGGCCGGTGGCGTGGGAAGCGCCGCCCACGGGCCGGCGGACAGCGTGAGGCCGAGCGCGGCGCCGAGGACGACGTACGCGCGCCGGGCACTGTACATGGTCATGAATGGCCTCACCTGGGCATTGCTGCGGGAAAGCGAACCAGCAAAGCATCGCCCGCCGGGCGGCGACCGGGCAATCACCGTGCATGTCCGAAGACGGCCACCCTCGGTGATTCCACGGTTACGGCGTGGGTCGTGGGGATGGCGGCTCAATCGGTGTAAAGGCGCGCCACGTCGATCAAGGCGATCTCGCCGTCGCGCGCGGTGGCGCGCACTTCGTCGGCGAAACCCGCACCTGAGTAGCAGGCCAGCGCCGTCTCCGCGACGTCGAATCCTTTCACCGCCAAGAGGTCACGAGCCCTGGCCAGCCGTGCGACATGGCTCGGACCCATGACCTGCCCCCACTTCGCCTCCCCCAAGGAGAGGATCCGTCTCGGCCGCCCGGCGGAAGCGGGCGCGAAGACGACGACGTCGACCTCGATCTGGGTACGGTTCGCCGGGTCGTTGACCACGCCGGAGAGCACCTCACCGGGCGATCCGCCGAATGTCGCGGGGGCGGCTCGCAACGCGAAGTCACGGCAGAGGCTTTCGAAGTGGGGACCGACGACCTGGGATCCGAACACGGCGCGCTGGTCCCGCCAGACCGCCGCCGCTTCACCGAGTTCGAGCCTGCTCCAGTCCGGTCGCATAATCGCCTGGTAGAAGGTGATCAGCGGCTCCACGATGCGATACGTCGACTTGCCCTGGCGGAACGCGTCCGGCTCCTTGGCGAGCAGACCGCAGTCCTCCAAGACGTTGAGCGGATGCGCGATCTCCGGCGACTTGCGGCCAACGTAGCCGGCGATCCCGCTCCATGTTCGATTTCCCGCCGCCACCGCTGCGAGCACCGAATGGTAGAGCCCGGGGTCGCGTATCTCGGTCTCTTCCGTTCGCGAGGCAAAAGGGATAAGTCGGGAGACGCTCGCCAAAGCGATCTTTGTCAGCGAATCCCTCGTCCGAGGCTGGGAGCGCGCCACGCGCTTAATCCAGCCGGATCACCTCAAGCAGGTGGAAGACTTCGTCGGCCCGGAAAGCGCGAGAGGCGTCCTGTGCCGGCTGCGCGAAGAGCTCATCACCAACGACCCGGCCCCCGAATGGATGGGCACCTGGCTGGACATCGAAGGCCGCTGCAACACGCTGTGGTGGTTCCATCCGTTGCTGGTCCCCGGGATCTTCCAAACGCCGGAGTACGCCGGCGCCGTCATCTCGACCTCGGGCCGACTGGTCGACAACCTCGAAGAACAGGTCCAGGCCCGGCTGGCGAGGCAGCACATCCTGGAGCCCAACAACGGGGTCATGGTCGTGGCCGTCATCGACGAGGGCGTGCTCTACCGGCCGCTTGGCGGGCCAAAGGTGCTGCACGAGCAGCTCATGAGGCTGCTGGAGCTTACCGAGCAGCCGAACATCATCGTCCAGATTGTCCCCATCGAGGTGGGCGGCTACTCCGGCCTGGCAGGTGGCCTCGGCATCGCCGCCATGGACGGACAGGAGTATGCCTATGTGGATGATGTGTTCAGAGGGGAGGTTTTGGACCAGCCCGATGACGTCGCCCTTATCAAGCGCCTTTGGGTTATGCTGCACAATGAGGCGCTTCCTGGCAGGCAGTCGATCGAGCTCATAGCAAAGGCAGCGGAACGATGGAAATCATGAACTGGCGTAAATCCTCCCACAGTGGCAACGGTGGAGCGGACTGCGTCGAATTGGCGCGCACCTCAACCGGTGATATCGCCACCCGCGATTCCAAAGCCCCGAATGACGGCATGCTGCGGTTCAACCCTCCCGCATTCGCAGCATTCTTGGCGGAAATCAAGCGCGGAAACTACGACAAGTAGCAACGACCGGAGCCGTCCGGGCTCGATGGTCCGTGGGCGAGGGGCGGGCGGAGCTGTGCATGAGCCGTATCCGCCCGAGGATGTCCTTCTCGATGGCTTTCTGGCGCTGCGTACCCCTGAGGGCTTTAAAGCCGAGCTGATCGACGGCGACAGCATCGTGTCACCGCCCCCAGGGGGACAGCATGATCGGGCGATTAGCCGACTGATCCGACAGGTGATCCAGAGATCCAGTACTGACATGGACGTCTCTGGCAACCGTGGCCTCGCCCTGCCCCGTGGCGATCGTTGCCCCACGGATCATGCGATCCCTGATGTCGTCTTCGCGCCCGTGGAGCTCGACGTGCTCGCGGACGACGATGCTTACATGCCACCGCACGGCGTGGCGCTCGTCGTAGAGGTGACGTCGACGCGTCCGGACAACGACCGAGGCGCCAAGCGGCACTGCTATGCGCGAGGCGGGATCCCGCTCTATGTTCTGGTAGACCGCGACAGGCGTACGGTGACTCTGTTCAGCGAGCCCTCAGGCGACGACTATGCCGAAAGCCACAGCGCCGCTTTCGGTAAACCGATCCAGCTGCCGGCACCTTTCTCCTTCGAGCTCGACACCGCAGATTTCACGTGATCGGGACGCCGCTCACCCGACTCGACCGGTGGATCCAGTCCGGACGTGTCTCCTGGCTAGGTGTTCCGGGACACGGCGAGTTCCTCGGCGACATTGATCGCCGGGTCACCCAGTCGCGGCGGCATGGGCACCGGGCCTGTGGCAGTCGGCGGGACCGCTTTTCCTTCGGCCACAAGACGATCCAGCAATGAGTGACCGCCTTGGATCGGAATCAACCGGGCCACGGGACGGCCGCTCACCGTGACCTCCAGCGTCTCCCCGTGCTCGACTCGCGCGATCACGGCGCTGGTGTGCTGGTTCAGCTCGCGAACAGGGATGCGCTCCATGGGCTCAACATAGAACGTCACGTTCTACGACCTAGAGCATGACGTCGTCGAGCACTCATCAGCGGGGGCGGAGGATGCGGTCGATGACGCGGGCGGCGGCCTTGCCGTCTTCGAGTGAGCAGAACCGTTCCACGAAGGCGTCGTAGGCGGCGGCGTACGGGGCGGTGGCGGCGTCGGTGGCGCGCAGCGCATCGACGAGGTCGGCGGAGGTCTCCAGCAGCGGCCCCGGGGCCTCGGCGGCGAAGTCGAAGTAAAAGCCGCGCAACCGGTCGCGGTAGTCGGCCAGGTCGTAGGTGAAGAACAGCATCGGCCGGCGGGTGTTGGCGTAGTCGAACATCGCCGACGAGTAGTCCGTCACCAGCACGTCGGAGATCAGATAGAGCTCGGCGATCTCCGGATAGAGCGAGACGTCGTAGACGAACCCGTCGCCCGCGTTCGGCACTCCGTCCACGATGTTGGAGTGCAGGCGGACGAGCAGGACATGGTCGTCGCCCAGCGCGGCCCTGGCCCGATCGAGGTCGATCGGCATCTCGAACTTGTAGCGGCCCCGGCCGTAGAACTGGTCGTCCCGCCAGGTCGGGGCATACAGCACCACCCGCTTGCCGGCCGGCAGGCCGATGCGGGCGCGCACCGAGGCGGCGATCACCTTGGCGTCGGCGCTGTACAGCACGTCGTTGCGCGGGTAGCCGGACTCGATGATCTCACCCTTGAACGCGAACGCCCGCCGCATGATCTCGGTGCTGAACGGGTTGGGGGACAGCAGGTGGCTCCACTCCGGCAGCTTGGGGTAGTTCGCCGCGCCCTGCAGCGCCTGCTTCATGCCCGGGGCGTACGCGAAGTGGACCTCCTTGACATCCCGGCCGATCTTTTTCAGCGGGGTGCCGTGCCAAGTCTGCAGGACGATCTGGTCAGGGTGGCGCTGGAACCAGTCGCCGATGCGATGGTTTGTCACGATGTAACGGCTGGCGGCCATCGCCTCGTGCCATTCCTGGCCGTGCAGCCGGACCGGCGTCACGGTCTCCGGCAGCGCGGCCTGCTGGTCGCCCACCACCCATAGCTGCGGGATGTCGACGTGCTGCCGCGCCATCTCCTCGTGGATGGCGCGCGGGTTGCAGGAGTACTGGCGGCCGCCGAAGCACGAGTAGAGGACCTGATCCTTCAGGCCCGTGCGCGCCACCTTGCGATAGGCCTGCTCGCGCAGCTTCGGCTCCGCGGCGCGCTCTTCGGCGCGCACGTCGCCGGTCACGGCGAGCACGAGCCGGCCGCGGTGGTTTTCCGCCGTGTAGCCGCGCCGGGCCACCTCGGCCGACAGCGGCAGCGCCGCGGCCGCGCCGGGGTCCAGGGACACCGCGAGGGCACGGTCGCCGGCGGCCGGCCGAAACAAGACGTCCCACTTTCCCGCGCGCAGCGGCAGCACGCCGGCGAGCGTGGTCACGCTCGCGGCGGGCAGGGCGGCCGACCCGTCGGTGAAGGCGTACGCGAGTTCCCGGCGTCGGCCGCGCCCGCGCAGCACGATCTCGCCGCGCGCGTGCGACGGGTGCGCGCCGGTCACGGTCAGCGTGCCGTCGGCGGCCCAGGACAGGCCGGTCACGAGCAGCCGTGCGGTGCGGACCCGCACGCGCAGGTAGCCGCCGGCGTTCGGCTCGGCGATCGCCTCGACGTCGCCCTTCAGCGTGCGCACCGCGCCGCTCTCGTCGGCGCCCATCACCAGCGGGATCGAGCGGCGGCCCTTGACCGACACCGACACCGTCCAGGTCCGGGTGTCGTCGATCGCCGCCGGGTCCGGGCCGTCGGCCCTGAACAGGGAGAGCGGCACGGTAACGCGGAACCGCCCGCCGTCGACCTCGGCGGCCGGCACCGTCTCGGCGTCCTCGCCGCGCGCGAACCGCAGCCCGGTCGGAGTGCCGTCGGCCACGACCCCGCTGACCTCGAGTTCTTCGCCCATCCAGCGAAGACCGGTGACCTTGGCGCGGACCCGCTCGACCTTGATCTGGAAGACGCCGTCTTCGATGACCGGCACGATCCGTACGTCGTCGGCCAGGTAGTGGTACGGGGGGTGGGCGCCGCTGCCAGAGCCGCCGCCGCGCAGCGGGCCATGCCGGAACACCCCGGTGTTGAACACCGCGGCCCGCGCCTTCCAGGTCTCGTCGGTCCAACCGCCGCGCCCGCGCAACCGTTTGGGGTCGATCGTGGCGCTGAACCACGTCCACCCCCCCGACGTGCCGCCGCCGGTCGTCGCCGTCCGCTGCCTGGCCCGCACCACGAGCGTGCGCTTGCCGGCGCGCAGCGCGATCGCCTTGGCCGATGTCCAGCGGCGCCGCATGCTCACCGAGTTGATGTACGCCTCGCCGGTGATGAGCAGTTTGCCGTCTTTCCAGGCGACCTCGTGCACCTTGCTGCGCAGCGCCACCTCGTGCCGTGCCCGGTAGACCGCCGGCGGGATCGCCAGCTTCTCGTCCTTCCAGTACGGGTAGACGACGTAGCGGTGCAGGCCTTTGCGGACGATCGACGCCGTGGTCTTGCCGCGCTCGAACCGGACGACCTTGACCAGTTCGGTCGTCCGCTCGCGCCCCGCCAGATGCCACTTCAGCCGGGTCAGCGCCGGGAGCCGGCGGAGGACCCGCGGCTCGACGCGGTTGGCGTACGGGGCGGCCAGCGCGATGACGTGCGCCCGCACCTCGTCGGCCGAGTCGGGCAGCGCGTCGAGGAAGGCGCGTAGCTCGCGGTCGAGCACCGTTTCGGTGAAGCGCCGCCGCTCCTTGGCCCGCCAGCGGCCGTCCAGCCGCGTCGCGACCGACGCGACGGCGGCGAACCCGTCGGTGATCTCCCGGAGGTCGGTGGTCGGCGGCACCGACACGGGGTCACGCCGGTGCACGACGGCCCGTCCCACCAGGTCGACGGCGTCGGCCAAAAAGTGCGCCTCGATCGCGACGGCCAGGTCGTCATAGCGCCCGGAGTCGGGGAAGGCCAAGGCGCACTCGGTCCAAAACGACCGCCGGAAGACCTTGTTGGTGACGTACCGGTCGTTCCAGAGCGGCGGGAACCGCCGGATGTGGACGCCCCGGCGCGAGGTGCGGAAGGCGTCGCGGTGCAGCCAGGACTGCGTGGTGGCGGACTCGCCGCGCACCCGTACGTTGCCGGCGGCGAATCGCGATCCGGTCCGCGCCAGTGACTCCACGAGCAGTTGGTAGGCCTCGGCGGGCAGCACGTCACCGGCGTCGGCGAAGGCGAGGTAGTCGCCGCTCGCCGCGGCCGCGCCCAGATTGCGGGCGGCGCCCCGGGTTATGGGCCCGGCCTCAAGCAGCCGGAACCGCTCGTCGGGCAGCTCGATGGCCGGCAGATGGTCGTCGGGTCCTGACCTGCCGACCACCAGGACCTCGAGGTCGCGATGAGTCTGGGCGGCGAGCGAATCGAGGGTCGCCGAGACCTGCTCGGGATCGCCCGCGGGCACGATGATGACGCTGATGAGGTCGGGCATGGGACTATTTCTGACCCTCGTCGCCCGCCGGCAGGCGGTCGGGATGCGGCGGCTGCGTGCCGAGGAAGACCTTGCGGACGACCCGTTCGGCGGCGCGGCCGTCGTCGTAGCGGCAGAACCGGCGGCGGAACTCCGCGCGCGCCTTGGCCGCGATGTCGCCCCGGTAGGCGCCGCCGCGGAAGGCCTCGATGAGCTCGTCTTCGGTCATGGCCACCGTGCCGGGGGACTCCTCGGGCAGCTCGAAGTACACGCCGCGGGTCCGCTTGTAGGCGTCCCAGTCATTGGCGTAGATCACGATCGGCTTGTCGAGGTTCGCGTAGTCGAACATGATCGACGAATAGTCGGTGAGCAACGCGTCGGAGGCCACGCACAGGTCTTCGATCGACGGGTACGCGGACACGTCGATCACCCGATCCTCCGGCCACCCCTGGATCCGCGCCAGGTCCTTGCGCGAGTAGAAGTAGTGCGCGCGGAGCAGCAGCACGTAGTCGTCGCCGACCTCCCGCACGAACCGCCCGATGTCGAACATCGGCTCAAACTTCGCCGTGTAGTCGCGGTGCGTCGGGGCGTACAAGATCGCTGTCTTGCCCTCGGGGATGCCGAACTCGGCCCGCAGCCGGGCGACCTCGTCGTTCGTCACCGTGAAGAAGCGGTCGTTGCGCGGATAGCCGTACTCCAGCATCTCGTACCGGCACGGGAAGACGCGGTTCCACACCTCGGTGGTCAGCGGGTTGGCCGACAGCAGATAATCCCACCGGTCGGAGCGGCGCAGCAGCTCGTCGAAGTCCATGTCGGCCGCGCCGACCGGGAAGTTCATTTGGTCGAGGCCCATGGTCTTCAGCGGCGTGCCGTGCTGCGTCTGCAGGTGCACCGAGCCGCGCCGCTTGATGATCTCGTCAGGGAAGTTGACGTTGTTGATGAGGTACTTCGCCCGCGCCAGCAGCCGGTAGTACGCCCAGGTGCCGTCCACGACGCACGGCACGCCGTCCGGCAGCTGTGCGCGCGCGCTCTTGCGCACCACCCACACGCCTTTGACGTGCGGCGCCAGCTCGACGGCCCGCTCGTAGATCGCCTGAGGGTTGCACGAATAGCCGCGGTACCAGTACGAGGCGTACACCGCGAGCTTGTCGTCCATCGGCAGCCGCAGCTGGATGCGGTAGTAGGCCCGCTTGACCTGCCGCCTGGCCACCCGCGCCACCCGCCGCGACACCCTGCGCACGCCGCGGAACCGGCCGTGCACCAAGATCCGGCCGAGGTTGGCCACCTTGAGGAGGCTGAACAGCCGGTACGCGTCGCGCTCGACGAGACGGTACTTGATGCCCTGCAGACCGGCCGGCACGACGTGGTCGGCCGGCCGGTGCCGGTAGAGCCCGTGCATGCCGGCGAAGAACTCCCGGCGCAGGTGGCTCGGGACGCGGTCCTTCTTGGCGAACACGATGAGCAGGTGCCACATCATCCGGTCGAACATGATCGCCCGGAAGTCGTCGCCGGCCGGGCCCAGGCCGTCGATGAAGGCCCAGATCTTCTCGTACTGCCCGAAGACGTCGAGGTGCTTGGCGTTGCGCGTCTTGGTGATCGAATGCCCGCTGCGCCGCTGCCGGTAGTGGTAGCAGACGCGGTCCAGCATGCTGATCCGCTTGGCGGCCAGCAGCACCGGATAGGAGACCGGCGAGTCCTCGTAGAAGCCCTTGGTGAACCGCAGCCCCTGGGTGAGCATGAACTCCCGGCGCAGCACCCGGTTCCACGCGAACGGCAGGATCTGCAGCAGGTCGGGACGCTCGCGCAGGGTGAAGACCTCGGGGGAGTCCGGGTCCCGGAACAACTCGTGCAGTACGTTGCGGTTGGCCCGGCCGTTCCAGTACGTGCGGGCGTAGTCGACCATGACCTTGGCGATCAGCCCGTAGGCCTGCCGCTCGAGTACTGCGGGAATGGTGCCCTCGGGCAGCGAGTCGTCGCTGTCGACGAACCAGACGTACCCCCCGGTCGCCAGCTCCAGGCCGATGTTGCGCGCCTCGCCGAGGCCGACGTTCTGCTCCAGATGCTTGACCCGGACCCGCGGGTCCCGTTCGGCGAACTCGTCGAGGATCTCGCCGCACCCGTCGGGCGACTTGTCGTCGATGGCGATGACCTCGAGGTTCGAGCCGGCCTCATCGAGAATCGAGTGCAGGCATTCTCGGAGGTAACCCTGGACCCGGTGCACGGGCACGACCACGCTCAGGGTGATCTGGCTGTCGGCGCTCATCAATTGTTTTCCACTAGACGACGGG
>CALAED010000768.1 GCA_937891035.1 uncultured Thermomonosporaceae bacterium
CCCGCCGTCCCTGGTGCCCGCCGGCCCACACCCCCCAGATACCTTACGGGCACCCGGTACGTGTGACGGGGTGCTCACCAAATCAGATCTGCCTGAATGACGGCTCGGCGGATCCAGCGGTGGCGTGGGCCGGCGCGCAGTGAAGCGAATGGTTTTTCTAAATATCGATGGTTCTTGTAAGTATCCGGTGCCCTGCCGCCGCTACAACGTGAGGGTGCCGAGGAAGTTCCGGTGTACCTGGTCGCCGAGAGCGAAGCCGGCGGCGAGCCCGCCGTCGGCGTCGAACTGGTAATGCACGCCCAGGTAGATGCGGCTGCGCGCGTTCTCCCGCGCCGCCTGGGTGAAGCTGGAGAAGGTTCGCCGCACCCCGACGGCGTGCGGATCTTCGGTGGTGAGGGTCATCGTGACGTTGTCGCCGAACTCCCTACGCAAGACTCCGGCCCAGGCCGCCCCGAAGGTGGCGTGGCCGGATACCCAGGCGGGGAAACACGGGCTGAACCGGACCTCGGATCTGTCCGCTGACAGCGGGAGCCAGGTGAAGTCGGTCACGGTGTTCGGGTTGTTGTCGTTTTGAGCCTGCTGAATCGCGGTCTGCGGCCGCCACAGATCGATCGACGTCCGGTATTTCATGTCCCAGGCGGCGATGCCGGCATCGGCCAGCGCCAGCGACGCGCGGGCGAACAGCCGGGCGACGTCGAGGCCGCTGGCGAGGCCCCGCTGCTGGGCGACGATCCGGGTGTGTTCGAGCAGCTGCCCCGGCGGCTTATAGGTGCCGTTCAGGTCGTTGGCCCAGAACCAGGCGATCTGGGTCTGCGCGGCGGTGCGGGTGGTGGAGTTGAACCGGCCCAGCGCCTTGACCTCGTTGAAAGCGGCGGTATACAAGGCACTGGTCAGCAGCGCCTGGTAGCTGGTGGCGCCGCCGGGCGGAGGCTGACGAAATTGGGTGTTGGACGTCATGGTGAACGGCCTGACCGCCCCCCAGCCCGGGTCCACCGGGCCGGTCACCCCGTCCGAGGCGCCGCAGGAGGATCCGGTGAGCTGCCAGGCCCCCGGCTCGCCGCTGAATTGGTATTGGGTGATGTTCGCCGAGCCGTCCCCGGCGCGGAGCCCGCGCATCTGGCTGACCACCCGACCGGCGAGCTCGACCGCGTCGGACGGCGTCGTGGTGCCATGGCGAGCGGTGAAGGCCTGTGCGACGAAGCCTCTCTGCGCGGGGAACACGTCGGTCAGCAGGTCCCGCGCCACCAGGCCGGCGGCGATGTCTTCGTTCTGGAACAGGCCGGCTCGCTGGGGAGTCCCGCCGTACCAGGCGTAGCCCGTCCCGGCCCAACCGCGCCGGCTCCAAGCGGCGCTGTTGAACGCGTTGAAGATGCCCGCGTGCATCATCGCCGCACCGCGGGCCAGCGGCGCCGGCCCGCCGCCCGCCCGGCGGAAGACCTCCAAGAGCACGTCATTCCAGTAGTAGACCGTCCCGGTGGTGGCCGCTTTCGGGCTCACCACCGGGTCGGTGGTCGCATGAGATGGGAAGGCGGTAAGCGCACCGGCGAGTGCGACCGTGGCCAGGAAAGTTACGGCCGCGCGCGGCATGGGAGTACGCACGTCACTGCTCCGTTCCGTGTCGAAGGGCACTACTCAGCGCTCCCTCGTCCCCATCGAGCACCCGTACCGGTTCGCTGAATGGTTGATCGCATTAACCGGCATCGCAACGACCCGACAGGATCACGGTAAATCCCGTCATTGGAGCTGGGCCATTCCTGAGCTACATATCGGTGCTTTCAGAAAGCATCCGGGGCAGTAGGCTGCGGCGCTCGTTCACGGTGGGTTGCCGGCGCCTGCCGCGCTCCAGCCCGTGCGCGCCGGTCCCGCCCGGGCGGATTGTTGACCGGACCACCTTCCGGCGGTGCTTTATGGTCAGTTGGGAAGCCAGCGGCTTAGGCGCTCTCTTGGGGTGGTCGCCGCGACGTGCCAGAGTTTTAGATCGCGATCCCATTTCGCCTGGAACAGGCGCTTGGCCTCATCCTTCTCGTCAAATGGAACGTTGAGGTAGAGGCGGCCATCGGCGACGTCTCCGGGGGAGATGCCGTTGACCGATGATGACGAGGGCTTGGCTGACCGGTGGGGTTCGGGCTTCCTCGTACGGGCGGGGCGGTCCATGCGGGCCCGCTCCACGATGTGCCGTACACGTTCGCAGGCTGTCGGATCGGTAATGCGCATCATCAGGTCGGTCGAGCCACTGTGCGCCAGCAGGTTGAGAGACCCCGTGCCAGAGCACGGTGTCGTCAAAGATCATTACTTTTTCGTGCCGAATACTTCGGCGGCGAGGCGTCAAAGGCTGCGCAGCACTGAGACGACGACACCCAATATTGTGGCCCGGTCGCCGTCGATGACGTCATAGGCCGAGTTGCGTGGCTCCAGCAGGACGTGGCCGCCGCGGCGCCGGTACACCTTGACGGTGGCCTCCTCATCGATCATCGCGGCCACGATCTGTCCTGAGTAAGCCTCGTGTTGCTGGCGTACGACCACGATGTCCCCATCACAGATCGCGGCGTCGGTCATCGAGTCCCCGCGCACCCGTAGCGCGAACACCGTGCCGCGGCCGGTGAGCCCACGGGGCAATCTGAGCAGGTCGTCGACGTACTCCTCCGCCAGGATCGGGGTCCCCGCGGCGATGTCGCCCACCACCGGCACGGCCACTGAGTCACCACCCGAATCCCTCGACGAGGACCCCGGCAGGAACGCTCGTACGTCGATCGGCCGGGAAACGGTCGCACCACGGCGCAAGAACCCCTTCTCCTCCAGACTCGCCAGGTGCTTTGACACCGATGACGCCGACCGCAGGCCCACCGCGTCAGCGATCTGCCGAGTGCTCGGCGAGTACCCATGCCGGGCAACCCAGTCCTGGATCGCGACCAAAATGCGCTGCTGCCGCGCCGGCAGGCTCGAGGCGTCCAGCTGCTCGAACAGGTCAAGTTCGTCGTAGGCAGTCACCGGCCGAATGATATGGGTCAGCACCTCCCGGCCCAGAATCGACCCCACAACATCATCCAGCCTATGGAACTTCCAAATTCGACCGTGCCCTCTGACCTGAGGATTCACGCCCCACGGAATGAGAACCCAGGGGACTCAGGAAACTTGCTGAGCCGTTCGGAGCGCCTTCAGCACCAATCCCCACGGATACAAATGCAGGAACTGACTACCCGTTCCCGGCTCATGCAGTGGGTAGATATCCGGGCTGAAGAGGACCGTGACGCCCCACGATCGCAGCCGCTCGATATTCTCCGCAAAGGCCGGGTGCGCCGCGTGGGCCTTGTTGGTGAACGGCAAGGCCACCAGGGGCAGCTTCTTCCCGATGGCCTCCACCAGTAGCCCCAAGGCCAACGTGTCACAGATACCTGCGGCCCACTTGTTGATGGTGTTGACCGTTGCCGGCGCTACGGCGATGGCATCAGGCGGTGGCAGGACGTCAGGCGTGCCCGGTTCCTTGTAGTCGCTGCGGACGGGATGGCCGGTGAGTTGCTCCAGCTCGGCGACGTTCAAAAATTTGCGGCCCGAGGGCGTGGCCAGGACGCACACGTCCCAGCCCTGGGCTTGGGCCGGCCGGATGAGGTTGTCCACCTCCCGGGCCGGGGGTGCGCCGCAGGCAATGACATACAGCACCCGGCCGGTCATATCCGGACTCCGGCGCGTTCGGCGAGCTGGGCAAGGCCGAGCGGTGGCGTGCTCTGGCAGCGGCGCAGCAGGTCGGCGATGGTGGCTTGGGCCAGCGGGCGGCACTGCACTTCGCGGGCAGCCACGGTTTCGGCCTCGATGAGCTGACGGATGGCTTGATCGCGGTTACCCGTCTGACTGTAGGCGCGGGCTGTATCTACGAGCAGGGCCGCGCGGCGTTCGCGCCGGAGCATACGGATCTGCTCCGGGTCGATCTGTTCGGCCACCTCGATCGCGCGGCCGCCTTCGCCGAGCGCCAGCAGCGCGCCGACTTGGTGCAGCAGGACGTTGGTGTAGTTGAAGGCCAGCCGGTAATGGTTGTTGTTCGGCGAAACGTAGCGGGCGGCGTCGGCCGCTTCGTTGGTGAGATCGCGAACTGCGGCGGCGTTCCCGGCTGTGGCGGCGGCGATGGCGCCTTGCAGGAGCACGTGACCGTAAAGGGCGCGGTCGGCTTCGTTGTTGGCCTCAGGTTGCAAGTTCTCGGCTAGGGAGACATTCAACGTTTGGGCCTGCTGCGAGCGGCCCATGGAGAGCAAGGCATTGGCGATGCGGAAGCCGGTCGCGACCACGCTCGCCATGTCGCCGCTCTGCCGGGCAAGGGTGATGCCTCGGTCGCCGGCGAGCCAGGCCAGGGAGTGCTCGCCGAGCTTGCGCAAGGTCGAGGCGGCGATCTGGTAGACCTCAGTAAGCAGGCGGGCGGATTGCTCGCTCTTGACTATGTCATGGATATGTTGGGCGTCCTCGATGAGCGCGGGCAGCACGAGGCTGACGATGTCGTAGTCGGCGAACTCGAATGCTGTCCAGGCGTGCTCCAGCTGACGGCTGACGGCTCCGAGATCGGCGGCACGGTCGTCGCGCGACGGGAACGAGTAACGCTCCAGGGCTGACTGGATGCGCTCTACTTGAGGGTCAGGAAGGCAGATGGCGGCGCGGCGCCTGGGCTCCTCGCCGATGAGGGTGGCGAGGTCGATGCGTAGTACCTCGCAAACGAGATCGAGCATGGCGAGGCGGCCGGCGCTGCGCGCCCCACGCTCAATCTTTTCCACCCAGCTCTTGGAGCGGCCGAGCCGGTCGGCGAAGATCTCTTGAGTCAATCCGCGGCGACGTCGCCAGTAGGCGATGCGCTGGCCGAGTTCTCGGTCGTCCACGTATGTCCTGCCTCGTCTGTTGAGCGGTACCTGACGAGTACAACAGTCGGCCATCCCAGCATGGCAGAGGTGGCACATTCTGTGCGACCGCCCTAAGGGGCGCGGGTCTAGCGTCCCGTCATGCGTTGCAAGCAAGCCCTACCAGGCATTTCGGCGGGCACGCCTGATGTGCGAGATTTGACTGGCTTTCTGTGGGCAGGTCGAAGGCAGTGTATGAGCGGC
>CALAED010000769.1 GCA_937891035.1 uncultured Thermomonosporaceae bacterium
CGGTGTCGGCGGCGGAGTTCTGCCCGACGGCATCGGCGCGGGTCCCATGGGCGGCGGCGTTGGTGCCGGCCGAGGCGGCGGTGTCGGTGGCGCCGGCGCCGGCAAGGGAGCCGCGGGCCGCGGCGGCCCCATGGGCATGCCCATGGGCGGTGCCGCCGGCGGCGAGGGCGAGGAGGAGCGCGAGCGCTCCACCTGGCTCACCGAGGACGAGGATGTGTGGGGTAACGACGGCGACGCCGCCCCACCCGTGATCGGCTGACTCTTCGGACACAACGATTTGACAGATGGATCGCAGGGCAGGCCGGATCGTCGTCCGGCCTGCCCTATTGTTTGGGTCGATGTCGACTAACGGGAGACGAGGATCTCGATGCGCCGGTTGACCCGCTCGGCCATCGCAGCGACGCTGGCCCTGCTCATGGCGGCGGCGGTGGCGACACCAGGCCTGGCGGCGGTCCCAGGGCCGCGCAGGGAGCAATGGTGGTTCACCGCCTGGGCCATCCAGAACAAGGTGTGGCCGATCACCCAAGGTCAGGGCGTCACCGTGGCGGTCATCGACACGGGTGTGGAAGCGCGACTTCCCGACTTGACCGGCGTGGTGTTGCCCGGCACGAACTTCGATGGCGGCGGCGGTGACGGTCGTACCGATCTCGACACCGAGACCCCTCCGGGGCACGGCACAGCGATGGCGGCGTTGATCGCTTCCCAGGGGCGCGGCACTGGATTCGTGGGTGTCGCGCCGGAGGCGAAGATCCTTCCCATCGTGGCGAATTCCAGTGACACTCTTGTGCCGGGCATTCGGTACGCCGTCGACCACGGTGCCAAGGTGATCAGTATCTCCCAGGTTCAGTCGGCGCGCTGTCCTGAGGAGATGCAAGAGGCTGTTGGCTACGCGATCCAGCGCGATGTCGTCGTGGTGGCAGGTGCGGGCAACACGGGCGACGTGGGGAATCCCTCCTACAATCCGGCGAACTGTGCGGGCGTGCTCGCGGTGGGTGGCCTCGATCTGCAGCTCAGGCCGTTCGCGAAGACGCAACGACAGTCGTACGTGGCGGTCTCGGCACCTGCGACCGGCGTGGGCGGCGTCCTCAAGGACGGTCAATTCCACACCTCCGAAGGCGGGACGAGCAGCGCGACGGCGTTGACGGCGGGGGCGGTGGCGCTGGTGCGCTCGAAGTACCCCGATCTTTCCGCGCGTGACGTGGTGAAGCGGATCATGGCATCGCTTCGCGACGCCGGCCCCCCGGGTAGGGATGACCTGACCGGTTATGGCGCGGTTCGCCCGTACCAGGCTCTCACCATCGGACGGATCCCGGCGAACACCCCGAATCCGGTGTTCGACGCCTACGAGAAGTGGGCCGCGGCCAATGGGAAAAAGCCGGGCGGCGACGCTCAGGCACAGCAGAATGAGGCCGGGGATTCGCCCAACAACGCCACGGAGATGGCGCTGCAGCTAGGCATCGGTACGGCGGTAACGCTTTTGCTGGTGTTCCTGCTCATGCTGTTCCTGCGGCGGCGGCGCCGGCCAGTGCCCGCTTCTGGCTACCCGGGATCGAGCCAGCCGCAGCCCTACGGCGGTCCGCAACAGCCGTACGGTGGCGCGCAACAGCCGTACGGCCAGCCAGGTCCGCCGTCGGGGTTCGGCGGTCCTGCCGGGCAGCAGCCTCCGCCGGGCTATCGGCAGGGTCCTCCGGGACCGCCGCCGTCGTTCGGGCCTCCGCCCGGCGGTGCCGTGCCGCCGCCCAGGCCGGAGGGCAGGCGGCCCGCGCCATCGTTCGAACCGCCGGACCAGGGACGTCATGGGCCGCCGCCACAGCCTAAGGACTAAGCGCCCGAGGCGCCGACCCCAGCCCATCGGTGCACCCGCAGCCTTTGTCCCACCGTCGGCGCCGCCCGCCTCGTGATCCGCACCCTCCGACGCCGAATTCACATTCGCCGCTCAGGGGTCGGACGGCGCGCCGCGGAGAAATCCGGCCGAGGGCACGACCCGGTGGTCAAGCCGCTGAGCCGGGGCGTGCCCGAGCAGGGAGGGGCCGGCGATCGGCCGCCGCCCGGCACCGAGTCCAAGCAATCCCATGGCGGCCCGGCACCCCGCACTCTGCCCGGAGGCCGCGGCCATCGCCGGGCCGGTTATTCGGCGGCCCGCTCGGCGTCGTTCGCGGCGCCCCATGCGTCGGCGTAGTTATGACCTGCGCCGTAGGCCGAGCCGGCCACGCCGGGCAGGTCAATGGTCCCGGCGCTGGCGTACTTTAGGCCGTTGGAGACCGTGGCCTTCGCGCCGGCGTGAGCGCCGAAGGCGACCACTTTCTCCATCCCGGACGCGCTCTTCTTCCAGGCCTTCAACAGCGCCAGCAATTCCTTGATGGCCTCAAGGAACGCCTTGATCTCGCGGAAGATCGCGGCGATCTTCTGGAAGACCTGGGCGATCTTTTCCAGGATGGTGGCGACACGCTGCACGACGCTGAGGATGCGGGCCAGCCCGGCAAGGCAGGTGGCGATGCCCTGCGCCACCGCGGCCGCGAGGCTGGCGCCAAAGGTGATGACGGACAGCGCCACATTGATCGCGATCTCGAGAAGCAGAATCGACAGCACCATGACGATGATCTCGATGATCGCGTTGGCGCCTTCCACGCAGGCGCGTGCGCCCGCCTCCAGCACTTCTTTGGTCTTGGCGGTCGAGTCCCCCAGCTTGCCGAGCTTCTCCTCGACCTGTTTCATCTTGGCGGTGAACGCCTCATAGGAGTCGCCGCCCCAGCCGCCGCTGAGCCGCGCGCGGTCACCGTATTGCTGCTGGGTGAGCTGGTGGATCTGCTGGCCGAGTTGCGCGTAGACCACGCCGGCGCGCACCAAGTCCTCCGGGTGGCCGGCCACCCATTTGAGGCCCTCGTTCATCTTTTCGTAGATCGGCCGCAATGGCGCCTGCAACCAGCCGGGCAGCGAACTGAAAGAGCTTTCGAGCTGGTTTGAATACGCGTCAGCCGGGCTCATTCGACCCCCCGGATATCGATGCCACGCAACGATTCTTCGACCGCTTCGTTGGCCTTGTCGGTGTTCAAGATGACCGCCCGTACGCCGCTCGCGATGGCCGCCATGGCCTCGCCCGCCGAGGAGATCCCGTCCTCACACGCACGCACGTGCTCGTCGTACGCGGCGTAGACGCGGGCGCCGATGCCGGGGATCCGGCCGAAGCTCTCCTGGTCCACCCTGGTCTGGTCCGCCTGCCTTCTTACCTGGTCGAAAGCCTGGCGACGCCGATCCGACGCCTTGGCGAACGCCTCCAGCGCCGCCGCGTCGATCTTCATTTCGGTCATGTCACCTCTCCGGTGGCAGAGTCGGGGCCAGGGCGGCGACGAGCCGCCTGGCCTGGCCGGCCAGCAGGATGCCGGTGTCGACGGCGAGCCGCGAGCCGTCGGTGAAACCGATGACGACGCGGCCGCGCTGGAACGGCCGGCTCCGCCGCCGGGCCTGCACCACGTCGTTTCGCGGCGCCTCCGCGACCAGGGTGAAGCGGTCGGTGCCGATGCGGCGGACGACGACGAATCGGCGCTCGGTGACGACGCCGAATCGGCGCTCGGTGACGACGCCGAACTGACCGATCCCATGCCGGGTGCCGTCGGCGAGCCGGACGGCGAGGGATCCGGGGCGGCCCGCCACGGACGTGCCGGCGAACCGCTCGTCCCAGTCGACCCTGTTCCAGGGCCAGTCGATGTCGAGGATCCGGTCGAGCAACGACCGGTTCGCCGTGCCCTCGGCGGGCCGCTCCCGCGATGCACGCTCCTTGACCCGCCGCCGCAGGCCCCGAGGCAGCGGCCGGAGCCGGCGCTCCATGACCTCCTGATCGCGCGCCACCCGCTCGGCGCCGTGGCCGAGCCGGTACGGAACGACCGCGAACACCTGGTCATCGGGGCCGAGCAGCTTGGCGATGTCGGCTTGGTAGATCTTCGTGTAGTCCATGGGCGCCGATCAGGGCTCCAAGGTCCGCTCGACATCGGCCAGCCGGCTGACGATGCCGTCGAGGCGGTAGTTGAGGTTGTCGAGGACATCGTCGAGCGCGCGCTCTAGACCGGTGGCGCCCGCCGCGTCGGCCCGCCGTCGTTCGGCCGCGTCGAGCGCGCCGTTGATCGCGGCCGCGGCCTGCTCGCCGAGCGACACGGTGTCCAACCGGCGCAACGCGGTGGCGGAGAATCGCACGCCGGTGACGGTGCCTTCGCCGTCGGCGGTGGCCGTCACCTCGCCGTCCGGGGACTCGCCGCTGACCTGCTGGTCGCGCAGCCCGGCGACCTGCTCGCGCGCTTCCGCCAGCCGATCAGGATATGAACGGGTCACCTCGGCGAGTCGCCTCAAGGCCGCTTCCGGATCGTTCATCGACCGTTCCTCCCCCTCACCTGGCCGGCCCCGTCGTGCCCGCCGAACCCCTCGGTCCCGTCGGCCTCGAGTCCTGCGCCCCCGCCGCCCCCGCTGACTCCGTTGTCCCGGCCGGGTCCGCCCGGCTGGCCAGACCCTCCTCGATGGCGGCCCGCATGGCCGGATCGAGCCCGTCGAGCAACGCCTCGTTGGCGCCTTCCTTGGCGACATGGAGCGCGGCGTTCGCCGCCTCTGTGATGGCCGCGCCCAATGGACCTGGGCCCTTCCGTACGGCCCGCGCGCTCACGTAGACCTCGGTCACCCGCGGCCGGCCGTCGACGGTCACCCGTACCTCGCCGTCGGCCGACTCGCCCGCATAGGTTCGCTCGCGGGCGCCCGCCATCGCCTGCTCCAACGTGGCCTGCTGCGCCTCCGCCGCGGCGATCGTACGCCCGAAGATCTCCGACAGGGCGGCCGGATCCCAGGGCGGGAGCGCGGCCGGAACGTCGTCCGGTGTGCGCTGAGCCACCGGGGCGGCCGCGGCGGCCGCGGCTGGGGACACCGCCGCTCCCGCCGGTCCGGGCGATCGGGCCGGTGCCAGCCGCTCTCCCGGGCCGTGCGGTGGTTGCGCTCGCGCCTCAATCGCGGGTTCGCCTGGCCCGGTCGCCGCCGGCGGCCCGTGGCGGGGAACGGCCGCTTGGGGCGCCCAGGGCATGGGCTTACCAGGGTTGG
>CALAED010000770.1 GCA_937891035.1 uncultured Thermomonosporaceae bacterium
CAGAAAAGCACATCGCCCCATTCAGGGCTAATCGCCATTCTCAAGGCGAAGGCATAGATGTGCGTTATGGCCAAACTCACAGAAAAAGCCGTGCCCACCGGCGAAAACTCGCCCACCGCAGCGAACCATCCCCGCAGCCCTAGCACTTCGGAAAAGAACCGTCGGGCAGGGGAACCGTCCTGGCGGTGTTGCGAGCTTCAGGTTTCGGCATACCAAAAGTATGACGAGGGATAAAGGTATGACGAGGGATAAAGGTAGCAGGTCCCCACATGAGGCGTTGGGGTCGCGGCGAAGCGCGAGGTGCCGCGGCACGCCGCATCCGATGGTCAGGGCTTGCGGGCGACCGCCCCGTACACGTCGACCTCCTTGGGCTCGAACACATCGGCCTCGGGGCGCCACTTCAGACACGACACCTGGCCGGGCTCGACCAGCTCCAGGCCCTCGTAGAGCTCCGCGAGTTGAGCCGGCTCGCGCAGGACGTACGGCACCGCGCCGGTGTCGTCGTACTCCTCCTGTGCCTGCTGCAGCGCCTCGCCCTGAACCTCGTACGTGCCGTCGTAGTGCAAGAGGAAGCTGCCCGGGCAAAGCCCGTCCAGCAGCCGCCGCACGATCGACTTGGCCTCTTCCCAGTCCTGTATGTGGCCCAAGATCCCCATCAGCATGAGGGCGATCGGCCGGCTGAAGTCCAACGTCCTGGCGGCCTCTACCAAGATCACGTCCGGTCGGCGCAGGTCGGCCTCCACATACATGGTGACGCCCTCGGGCGTGGTGTTGGTCAACAGCCCACGGGCGTGTGCCAGCACCAACGGATCGTTGTCAACATAAACGATCTTGGATTCGGGCGCGGCGCGCTGGGCGACGTTGTGGGTGTTGTCCATCGTCGGCAGCCCGGTGCCGATGTCGAGGAACTGCCG
Source organism: uncultured Thermomonosporaceae bacterium (assembly GCA_937891035.1). Classification (GTDB taxonomy): domain Bacteria; phylum Actinomycetota; class Actinomycetes; order Streptosporangiales; family Streptosporangiaceae; genus CALAED01. The sequence continues at coordinate 915 of CALAED010000770.1, forward strand.
GATGCCCTCCTCGGTGGCGACATAGCGGACGGCGCGGGTCAAGAAGACCCGCGAGGCTCTGGCCATATCGACCACGCCGGGGGCCTGCTCGCGGTATTTGTCCCCCGCCTCCCGATCGACGGCGTAGTTGTCTTTCCCGCCAAGCCAGTAGTTCCAGATCCGAGCCGAGTGCGGCACCGTGGTATCGATCTTGGAAGTTTGGGGCAGCTCATGGTCTGGCGAAGTGTCCATCATGGAGGCGATCTCCCCCTATACGACTGTTGTCGTCGGAATGTTACGCGCGATACCCGGTCAGTGCGCCGATATCGCTTCCACCGAAGGGCCCAAGGCGAGCCCTTCCCGCAGAGCCGCCGATGCACTCCATGGTGGATGCCTTGGCCCACCAGCTCAGTGATACGGATGGCCCACGGAGCCGCAACCTGAGCTTCCCCCAGTAGCACGGACACTGGTGTCCGCGCTGTTCCCATTCATGAACCCACAGGTTGAACGTGCTGGCGGGTCGGTGTCCCGCCGTTGGCCGTCTCGATAATCCGCGAGGTCTCGTTGTCACCGAGTCGATCACCGTCTCGCGAAACGCCGGAACCACCGTTGACTTGATGGTGCTTCGGATTAAGTGTTTCTATTCAGTCGCCGTCGCCTGAGTCAGGGACACACTCGTTGGAACTGTTCTGTCGGGATATAACGATCCCACTCCTCACGGGTCAACGACGCCCCTGTATTGCTGCAGAGCGTGGAGAGAAGGCGTCAGCAGGGAAAGCGACGTTCCATAATCGTACGGTGCCATCGCCGCCCCCGGTGGCAAGGGTCTTGCCGTCAGGGCTGAACGCCACCGGGGTGTTGGCATTCCTCAGGTTCTGTTAGCGCCCGGTTAGCGCCGACTGGAGCGGTGTATGGGGTCGATGGGACACTTCCGCCTGGTTCGTCCCGGCACCGATCTCCGCAGTCCACCCAGTACTTACGCCAAGATTGTCCAGGTGCCAGCCAATCACGACATGCCTAGCTTGTGGGCCGTGAACCGCTCCCTACGTCGATTCACAGTCTTTCTGATGAAGATCTTCGGACGTGATCGGGAGAGGACGGCTACGCCCTCACATTGGAACGGCCAATCGCAGACCTCCAGGTCAGCGAAGCGTTCGGCCAGACTATGGACGTCGACCGGAGGGCTAAGCCTATACCGAGCGATGAGCAGACTCGCGATCCGTCGGATCTCAGGCACGGCGCAATCAGGCCAACCGTCGTCAGCGACCGGTTAATGGCTCGCTAGGTCGGCCCACAGGGCGTGGTGGATGTCGCGGCCGAACATGTCCGCGTTGTCGTCGGCCTCCTCCGGCGTACGGCAGCCGACGAGAACGCTCGCCACCGCGGGATGCCGCAGCGGGAACCGCAGCGCCGCCGCCCGCAGCGGCACGCCGTACGCGGCGCAGGCGTCGCGCAGCGCACGCGCCCGCTCGATCAGTGACCCGTCCGCCGGGAGGTAATCGAACCTCGCCCCGCGCCGCGGATCGGCGAGCAACCCTGAGTTGTACACGCCACCGATCACGACCGGCACGCCGCGCCGCAGACAGGCGGGCAGCAGGTCGCGCTCGGCAGAGCGGTCCAAGAGCGTGTAGCGGCCGGCGCACAGCACCACGTCGAGATCGAGCCGCTCGACGAACCGGGTAAGCATCGCGGTCTGGTTCATCCCGGCGCCGATGGCGCCGACCACGCCTTCGTCGCGCAGCGCGGCCAGCGCCGGGTACGCGGTCGCGTAGACCTCGTCCTCGTGGTCGTCGGGGTCGTGCAGGTAGGCGATGTCGACGCGATCGAGGCCCAGCCGGCGCAGCGACGACTCCAGCGTGCGCATGATGCCGTCCCGGCTCCAGTCCCACCTGCGCTTGTACGGGAGCGGATCGGCGAAGCCGGCGAGCTCAGGCGGCTCCCCCGGCTCCAGCGGGACCAGCGCCCGGCCGACCTTGGTGGACACGGCGTACGACGCGCGCGGCACTCCGGCCAGCGCCCGGCCGAGCCGTTCCTCGCCGCGGCCGGCCCCGTAGTGCGGCGCGGTGTCGACGTAGCGCATCCCGCGCTCCAGCGCCCGCCGTACGGCGGCCAGCGCGGTCTCCTCGGGGACGGGGCTGTAGAGGCCGCCGATCGCCGCGCCGCCCAGCGCGAGCCTGGTCACCTCGACGTCGCCGCTCCCCAGCCTCTTCGTCTCCACGTGCCGCGTCCGCCGTATCCACCTAGTTTTGTGCCTGTCCGGACGTGATCCTGCTGATGATCAGCGCTATGAGGATGATCGCACCGTTCAGCGCGCCGATCCATTGCGCGGGCACCCCGCCAAGCGTCAGCACGTTCTGAATGAGATAAAGCAGCAGGATCCCGGTGAACGCGCCGAAGATCGTGCCGCGGCCGCCGCTCAGCGCGACGCCGCCGATGACCGCCGCCGCGAACACCGTGAAGATCGCGCCGTTGCCCTGGGCGGCCGCGACCGACGCGAGCCGCCCGGTGAGCAACAGCCCGCCCAGCGCGGCGAGCAGGCCGGCGACCGCGAGGGTCGTCCACAGCACCCGGTCGACCCGGATGCCGGCGGCGCGTGCCGCGTCGGGGTTGCCGCCGATCGCGTACAGCGCGCGGCCGAACCTCGTATACCCGGTGACCACGATCGCCAGCGCGTACAGGATCAGGCAGATCCAGATCGACGCCGGCAGCCCCAGCCACACCGCGTTGCCCAGATAGATCATCGACGGGGGCAGGTTGAAGAAGGTCTGGCCGCCGCTGACGCCGGTCAGCAGGCCGCGCAGCACGATCAGCATGCCGAGCGTCACGATGAACCCGTTGAGCCCGAACCGGATGATGAACAGCGCGTTGACGACGCCGATCAGGACGCCGACCGCCAGCGTGACGGGCACCGACCAGCCCCCGGGCAGCAGACCCAGCCCGTGCGCGACTCCGGGCGCGAGCACCAGCCAGGCCGCGATCCCCGGCGCGAGCCCGAACGTCGACTCCAGCGACAGGTCCATCCGCCCGCACAGCAGCACCAGCGCCTCGGCCAGCACCAGCAGCGACACCTCCGACTGCTGCTGAAGGACGTTCTGCAGGTTCGTCCAGTGCAGGAAGGCGGGGCTGACGATCCAGCCGACGACCATCATGCCCAGGATGGCCGGGACCAGCGCGAGGTCGCGCAGCCGGGCGATCCGCAGCCCGGCGGTTGCGCTCATGTCGCGATTCCTTCCATGGCCGCGATGAGGTCGTGGTCACGCCAGCCGCTGGGCCGCTCTCCCACGACCGAGCCTTTGAACATGACGAGCACTCGGTCGCAGCGCCGCAGGTCGTCGAGGTCGTCGGAGACGATCAGCACGCCGGCCCCGGCGCGGGCCGCGTTCTCAGCCGCGGCGAGCAGCGTCTCTTTGGCCCTGACGTCGACCCCCGCTGTGGGCTGCGAGAGCACCAGCGCCTTGGGATCCCCGGCCAGCGCCCGCGCCATGACGACCTTTTGCTGGTTGCCGCCGGACAGCGCGGACACCGGCTGCTCGGAACCCGACGCCTTGATGGTCAGCTCGTCGATCGCCCGCGCGCCGAGCGCGCCGCGCCGCCGTGGGCCGATGAACCCGTACCGGCCGAGGCGCTCGGGGATCGTCATGGTGACGTTCTCGGCGATGGACAGGGCGGGGACGAGCCCCTGGCGATGCCGGTCCTGCGGGACGAACCCGACGCCGGCGGCGAGCGCGGCGGCGACGCTGCCCGGCGGGGGTCTAGTCCCCGCGATCTCGATCGTGCCGGTCGCGGCCCGGCGCAGCCCGACCACGCACTCTGCGACCGCCATCTTGCCCGAGCCGCCCGCGCCGGCCAGCCCGACGATCTCCCCGGGCCGGACGGCGAACGACACGTCGTCGAACAGGCCGGGCAGGCCGAGCCCGTCGACCCGAAGGGCGGGGGCGGCGTCGGCAGCCGGGGCCGGCCGGTCGGCCGTCGCGGCGATCAGCCCCGTCGCCGCGCCCGTCATGGCCGCGACGAGGTCCCGCTCGCCGAGTTCGGCCACCGGCGCGGTGACGACGTGCCGGGCGTCGCGCAGCACGCTGACGGTGTCGCAGACCTCGTAGACCTCTTCGAGGTGGTGGCTGATGAACAGGAACGTGACGCCCTGGCCGCGCAGCGCCCGCATCCGCTCGAAGAGCCGCTCGATCGCCTGCCCGTCGAGCTGGGCGGTCGGCTCGTCGAGGATGATGAACCGCGACCCGTGCGAGAGCGCCCGGGCGATCTCGACAAGCTGCCGCTGCTCGACCGTCAGCCGCTCCGCCGGCTGCTCGACGTCGACGTCGACCTCCCAGGCCCGCAGCAGCTCGCGGGCCCGCCGCCGAACGGATCGCCACGAGATCAGCGGGAGGCGGCCGTGGCGCCGGTCCTGCCGGTTGAGGAAGACGTTCTCCGCCACCGACAGCGACGGGATGACCGTGGACTTTTGGTAGACGCAGGCCACCCGGCGCCGCCACGCCTCGCGGTCGGAGATCGGCGGCAAAATGGCGGTCGGCAACTGGTCTTGGGCGTGCCGCCGAACGTCACCTCGCCCTCGTCCGGCGAGAGCAGCCCGGTCAGCAGCGACACGAGCGTCGACTTGCCGGCGCCGTTGCGGCCGACGAGCGCGTGGATCTCGCCGGTCCTGACGGCCAGTGAGACACCGTCGAGCGCCAGCGTGCCGCCGAACCGCTTGGTGACCGCGTGCGCGGCCGCTACCTCGCTCATCGGATCATCGCTCATCGGATCATTCGCTCATGATCTATTTGTCCGGTGATCATTTGATCTGGTTGCCCCAGAGGCTGGGGTCGTCGGCCTTGAGTGAGCCCTGCGTCCCGCCGTCCTTGGTGACCAGCGGCGCGGGCAGCTGGTCTTCGAGCAGGCCGGGACGCACCTGCACGATCGTGGAGCCGTGGTCGGTCGGGCCCGGCCGGAAGGTCTTGCCCTCGATCGCGGCCTTGACGTAATGCAGGCCGTACTTGGCGTACAGATCGGCGGGCTGCGACACGGTCGCGTCGATCTGGCCGGCCCCGATGGCCCGCAGCTCCTCGGGGATGCCGTCGTTGGAGACGATGAAGATGTGCCTGGGGTCGCTCGGCGGCACGAGCAGGTTCTTCTGCTTGAGCAGCTGCATGGTTGGCGCCAGGAACACGCCGCCGGCCTGCATATAGATGCCGTTGATGTCGGGGTTGGCGGCGAGCACGGTCTGCAGCTTGTTCGCCGCGACGTCGCCCTTCCACTCGGTGGCGAGGCCGAAGACCCTGATGTCCGGGAACTTCTGCTTCATACAGGCGTTGAACGCCTCGGTGCGGTCCCGCCCGTTGACCGACGCGAGATCGCCCTCGAACATGACGACCTTGCCCTTGCCCTCGAGCCGGGCGCCGAGGTACTCGCACGCCTTCTGCCCGTACGCCCTGTTGTCCGCCCGCACGACCATGAAGACGGCGCCCTTGTCCGGCCGAGTGTCGATGGTCACGACCGGGATCTTCCGCTGAGCGAGCTGGTCGAGGGTGGGCGCGACCGCCGCCGTGTCCTGCGGAGCGAGCACGACGCCCTTGGCGCCCTGGCCGACCAGCGTTTGCACATTGGCGGTCAGCTTGGCGATGTCGTTCTCGGAGTTGGTGGTCTTGAGATCGAGCCCGAGCTCGCCGCCGTACCGCGGAACATAGCGGATGTAGGAGTTCCAAAAGTCAGTGTCCGAGCGCGGATAATCGACGCCGACGATCGCCGCCGCCGCGCCGCGGTCGCCCGTCGCCGCATTGTCGCTCCCCCTGTTGCAGCCGGCCAGCAGGGCGGCGACCGCGACCAGTGCCGCCGCCGACGTGAGGGTGCTTTTCATCGTGCGCTCCTTCGGGGCCTTGGGGGTGGGGAGGGGATAGATCAGGTCGGCGGGCGCGGCGGCGGTGTCGGGCGCGGGCGCAGCCCCTGCATGCCGCCGTCGACGGTGAGCGCCGTGCCCGTCGTGGCGGCGGCCGGCGGGCCGGCCAGGTAAGCGATGGCGGCGGCCACCTCGTCCGCGGTGACCAGCCGCCCCATGGGCTGGCGCGCCTCGAGCGCGGCGCGCTCGGCCACCGGGTCGGGAGCGTCCGCGAGCAGCCTGCCGACCCAGGGCGTGTCGGCGGTGCCGGGGTTCACGCAGTTCACCCGGATGCCGTCCGCCATGTGATCGGCCGCCATCGCCAGCGTGAGCGACAGCACCGCGCCCTTGGTCGCCGAATACAGCGCCCGGCCGGGCAGACCGGCGGTGGCCGCGATCGAGCAGGTGTTGACGATCGCGGCGTGCCGCGACCGGCGCAGGTACGGCAAGGCCGCGCGGGCCACCCGGACCATGCCGAACACGTTGACGTCGAACACGCGCCGCCACTCGTCGTCGTCGTTGTCCTCGACGGTGCCCTGCGCGCCGACCCCGGCGTTGTTGACCAGCACGTCGAGGCCACCGAGATGGTCTGTCGCCCGCGCCACCCCCGCCCGTACGGCGGCGTCGTCGGTGACGTCGGCGATCACTCCGTACAGCGGCGCGGGCGGTTCGCCCAGGTCGAGACAGGCCACGCCGGCGCCGCGCGCCGCGAGCAGCCGGGCCGTGGCCAGCCCGATTCCGGACGCGCCGCCCGTCACCAGCGCCTTGATGCCGGCGAACTCGGCGCCCGGCGGCCCCCCGCCGATCTCAGCCGCCATCAGTACCCCCCGTCCGCCACACCGAACCGCCGGGGAAGGCGTAGGCGGCGCGCGACTCGGGCTTCATCTCCGTCGACAGGCCGGGCCGTCCGGCCACCTGGTAGCGGCCGTTCGTGACGCGGACCGGGTCGGCGAAGTGCTCGTGCAGGTGATCGACGTACTCGACGGCCCGGCCGGCCAGGTCGCCGCTGACCGCGACGTAGTCGAACATGGCCAGGTGCTGGACCACCTCG
>CALAED010000771.1 GCA_937891035.1 uncultured Thermomonosporaceae bacterium
CGAAGCTCCTGGCCGCTGCGCATGATCCCGCCGACGACGCGACGAGCGCCAAGGCGGCGATCGTGCAGCCGGCCGGGCTCGCGGCGACGGGCGTTCAGATCGGAAACGACCCGACCGATAAGACCGATTCGGCCAGGCCGCCGGACCAGGCAAATCAGCCCGATCAATCCGACACAACCGATACAACGAACACAACCGATCAGGATGGCAAGACGGGCCAAGCCCCGGCCGGTGGCGTTGCCGATCCCGGGCCGGCGCCCGTACGGCTCGACTCGTCCTCCGCACCGGCCAGGGGTCGACTCGCGGCGCTCAGCGTGTTGACCGCCCTGCTCTCCGTGGTGATGATCGTCCGGATCGCCGTGGACGGAGCCGTCGCCGGCGGAATCGAGTTCACCTCGCGGCTGGCCGCCGGCGGCTGGGTGCTGGTCGGGTCGTTGGTACTGATCGCGACGCGGCGCCGGCTGGCCCGCACCACGCCCGTCCGGTGGGAGATCTCGTCCGGCGCGCTCCGCGTGCGCAGCCAGCTGGGGGACCAGGAGGTGGCCGCGACCGACGTCGCCGCGGTCGTGCTCGGCCCCGGGCTGACCGTGGACGGGTGGACCGGCGAGCCGAAGGCCACCCCGCTGGCCGCGCTGGTCTTCGGCTACCGCCAAGAGCTGCTGGCCCGGCTGCCGGCGGGCCGGCTCGATCAGTTCCAGCTCGCCCACGCGCTCGACGAGCACGGTTACAACGTCGTGGCGTCGGGCGGGCGGGCGCTCAAGCCGTCCGAATACGGACTTGACGGGCTGCCTGACGTCTTCGCGCAGGTGCCGGGCGGGCGCCTCGTCGTGCACGAGCGCGGACTCGGCTGGGCCGACGCGGCCGGCGACGTCGTACTCAGGATGCCGGGGGAGCGGATCGGCGGCATCGAACTGCTCACCATCGGCGGGCACGCGTGGCTGCGGGTCTACGACGCCGAGGGCGAGGAGTTCTTCGCCGCGCCCCTGTCGGTGTTGCGCATCGCCCGCACCGAACTGCGCGAGTCGGCCCGCCGCGCCGGTCTTTCGGTCACCGACGCCGAGTACGACGCCTATCTCAACGCCGCCTTCCACGGCACCGTGTCCGCGTTCGCGACGGCCATCGAGCCCGGCCGCGAGGGCGCCCCCGAAGTGATCGACATCCCGGTGCACGAACCGGGGGTGCTGCTCGACGCGACCTGGCGGTCGCGCGTGTGGTCGGCCGCCACGACCATGGTGGTGTGCGAGGTCGTCTCGGTGCTCGGCGCGCTGTGGCTGAGCGGCGACGTCGGCGGATTCGTGGTCGCGCTGGCCTGGGCCGCGCCGGCCGGGCTGCTGCTCGGCATCGGCGGGTCATGGCTGTACGACCGGAACCGATCGCAGCTGCGGATCTCCCCGGCGGGCATCACGTCGATCACCAGACGCGGCCGCGTGGAGTGGAACCTCCTGCACGAAACGGTCGGCGGGGTGGGCGTCGACGACTCCGAGCAGGGCCTGCCGAGGCTCGTCATCTGGAGCCCGGCCGGCCGGGTGCTGCGCCGCGTTTCTGTCGCCCTCGATCTCAGGGCGCTGCGTCGCGCCTGCGAACGCTACGGCCTGCCCTGGGGGCCGCCGGCCGCCGGCCTCCCCAAGCCGCCGCCACCCGAGCTGTGACGCCGACGCCGCCGGTCCCGCCCAGCCCTAGCTCCTAGCTCCCTAGGTCTTGGCCGCCGCGCCGCTTCATCGCGTCGACGACGTGGTCGACGCATGTGGTGAGCGCCTCGACGTCATCGGGGTCGACGGCGGGGAACATGCCGACGCGCAATTGATTGCGGCCCAGCTTGCGGTACGGCTCGGTGTCGACGATGCCGTTGGCCCGCAGCGTCGCGGCGAGGGCGGCGGCGTCGACGTCGTCGGCGAAGTCGATCGTGCCGACCACGTGCGAGCGCTGCGCCGGGTCGGCCACGAACGGCTTGGCGTACGACGACTTGTCCGCCCATGTGTAGAGCCGCTGCGCCGACTCGGCGGTGCGCGCCGTTGTCCAGGCCAGTCCGCCCTGCTCCAGCATCCATTCGATCTGCTCGGCGAACAGCAGCAGCGTGGCCACCGCCGGGGTGTTGTACGTCTGGTCCTTGCGCGAGTTGTCAACGGCCGTCGGCAGGTCGAAGAATTCCGGCACGTACCGCCCGGAGGCGGCGATCTCGTCGATGCGCGCCAGCGCGGCGGGGGAGACCAGGGCCACCCACAGTCCGCCGTCGGCGGCGAAGCATTTTTGCGGCGCGAAGTAGTAGACGTCGGCCGCGCGCACGTCGATCGGTAGCCCGCCGGCGGCCGAGGTGGCGTCGACCAGCACCAGGGCGCCGGAGTCGCCCGGCGCCACCCGCTCGATCGGCATGGCCACGCCGGTCGAGGTCTCGTTGTGCGTCAGCGCGTACACGTCGACGCCGTCCTCCGCCACCGGCCGTGGATGCGAGCCGGGGTCGCTCGCGATGACCGACGGCTCGGCCAGCCAGGGCGCGGCCTTGACGACTTTGGCGAACTTGCCGGAGAACTCGCCGAACGACAGATGTTGGGACTTGTCGCGGATCAGCCCGTAGGCGGCGATGTTCCAAAACGCCGTCGTACCCCCGTTGCCGAGCAGCACCTCATACCCGTCGGGCAGCGAGAACAGGTCGGCCAGCCCGGACCTGATGCGGGCGACCAGCGATTTGATCGGGCGCTGGCGATGCGAGGTGCCCATATATGTGGAGCCGGAGTCGGCGAGCGTGGCCAGCTGTTCCGGGCGAACCTTGGACGGGCCGCTGCCAAAGCGGCCGTCGGCGGGTTTGATGTCCTGCGGAATGACGATGTCGGTCACGTCGCCGAGCGTACTTGACCCGCTAAACGATCATTCTCACGCCCCGCGGCCATCCCGCGCCGCCGCCACATCGTTGTACGCGTCACCACGTGCACAAGTCAGGAAATTTCACTTTCTCACCCTTTACTGTGGTCGATTTACTGTGCCAAGGCGTCTAACCATTGGTGACTGATAGTCAAGGAGGCGTCGGTGACGCAGCCCGCCACCGGGGACCCCCGGGCGCTGTCCGGGATGCAGGCCCTGCTCCGCGTGTTCGAGCAGATGCGGGAGCGTCCGCGCCGGCGCGCGGACGAACGGCTGCGCCCGCTGCTGCTGATCACCGGCCCGGCGGACGCGACCCGCCTGGTCACGCAGGTTCTCGCCCGCCGCTGCGGCGCGCGCGACGCCGCCGGGGGCCCGGCCGCGCGCGGTCACGTGGATCCGTACGCCCGGCTCGACGCGGACGTGCCCGACGTCTCTGAGCCGGGAGCCCTGCTGCGCCGCGTCAGCCAGCAGCTGTCGGAACACCGCCCGCGCGGAGAGCCGGCGTTGCGCTTCCCGCTGCTCAGCATGGCGCTGTGGCTGCAGGAACTGCGCGACGACCCCGAGCGCGCCGACCTGCGCAGGCAGCTGAACGCCGCGGGCGCCGATCGGCGCAAGGTGATGCGCCGCATGATCCGCCAGCGCGGCCCCGTCCTGGTCCCGGGTGATCGGCCGAGCGGCGTGACGGCCGCGTACGCCTCGTACAAGGACCGAGCCGAACGCAAGGACAAGGTCGCCACGCTGTTCACCTACCTCGACCAGATCGCCCCGCTCGGCGTCGTCGTCGTGGCGCTGCTGAGCGCGACCGCTGCCAGCACGCTCGACCTCGCGGCCGCGCTGACCGCCGCCGGCTTCGGCCTGGCCTTTTTGGCCGGGCAGGCGATCGCCCGCACTCGCGACTGGGCCGGGCGGCGCCGGTACGAATGGTTCACCGGCCAGCCCTACCTCGACGGCCGCAAGGCGGACGACTTCCTGAGCTTCGCGATCAAAGCGGTCACCCAGCAGCATCGCGAAGCGGAGTTCGAGGGATTGTTGGTCGCCGCGCTGCTGGAAGATCTGCGCCGGTCCTACCGGCGTCGCTGGTGGCGGCGGGCGACCTGGGCGCGGGTCCGCTACCCCGTGCTGTTGCTCGACGACGTGGCCGAGGGCACCGAGGGGCATGCGATCATCCGGCACATCGAGGCGATCAGGCTGGACACCACGCTGATGGATCCGCTGATCGTGGTGGCCGCGCTGGAGCCCGACGCGCTGACCGACGACTTCGCCCGGCTGGTCCGGGTGCCGGGGACGGCCGAGGAGGCCGTCGATCCGCACGGCGTGCCGGCGGCGTGGGAGCAGCACCAGGCGGGCCAGCGCCGGTTCGCCGCGCTCGGCCCGCGCCGCGCGATCCAGGTCGTGATCGACGCCGACGACGCCGAGATGAGCGGGTCGGCCGACCGGTTCGTGGACCCGCCGCGCGCCCGCCCCAAACTGACCCATCCCGCGATCCCGTGGCTGGCGATGGGCGCGGTGCTGGCCGGCTCGCTGACGGTGATCGGCGTTGGGGCCGTACGGTACTGCGATCCGTACACGGTCTGGCGCGCGGACAACGGCGAGTGCGTGGGCATCACGGACGGCTCGTATGTGTTCGACCCCCGGCTGGCCGCGGCCGAGCACCGCATCCGCGACCTCAACAAGGCCGTCCTGGACTCCAACCAGCCGTACGTCAACATCGTCTATCTCGGCGCGATGAGCGTCGACCCGGCCACGACGGACTCCCAGGCCTACCTGCTCGCCGGCGTCCACGGCGAACTCGTCGGGTTGTCCGTCGCGCAGCAAGAGCTCAACGCGGCGCGCGGACTACCACGGGTGCGGATCCTGCTGGCCAACGGCGGGTCCAAGAACCGGCACGCGGGTGCCGTGGCCGAGAAGATCAAGGAGCGCGCCGAGACGGACCCCAGGCTGGTCGCCGCGGTCGGCTTCGGGATCAGCAAGCGGCAGACCCAGGACGCGATCGAGGTGCTCGGCCAGTCGGCGCTGCCGATGATCGGCACGACCAACACCTTCGACGGCACGGCGCGCCGCCGGGACGGCTCCTTCTCGCCGTACTACTTCAGGCTGGCCCCGCCCAACCGCGTGGAGGCGGAACACGCCGCGTACTGGGCGCGAAACGGGCAGCTCGGCGGGCGGCGCGCGCGGACCGCCGCGGTCTTTCACAACGCGAGTCCGGACGAGCTTTACAGCCCCAACCTGGCGCGGGACTTCACCGCCGCCTTCCAACGCGAAGACGCGGGGGGCCGGGCCAGGGCGCGCATGTATCCGTACGGCGACAGCTCTGGCATTCCACAGCAGATCTTGGCGGCCTGCCGAAACCCGCCCGACCTCTTTTATTTCGCCGGCCGGTCGGATGATTTCCAGCCCTTCGTCCAGCAGCTGTCGACCACATCCTGCGGGGACGGCCGCCGCGTGGTGCTCGCCGACGACGACGTCACCAACTATGTGACCGACAACGCCCCGCAGATTGGCCGGATCGACACGCTGCGGCTCTACTTCACGCCGCTGGCGGCCAGGGAGGCATGGGAACAGGCGCGCGAGGCGCTGCCGCCGTTCTATCCCGACTATGACGCGGCGGCGCCCCGCCTCAAAGGCGGCGGCGGTGCGCACCCGTCCCGGACACACGCCGCCTTGGCCTACGACGCCGTGCTCGCGGTCACCAGCGTGACGAAGCAGATCTACGGGTCGCAGCGGCAGGCGCTGCCGACGGCGGGCGCTGTGCTGGCCGCGCTGACCGAACCCGACGCCACGGCCCCGCCGCCGCAGGGCGCCAGTGGCCTGCTGCGGTTCGGGGCGCGGACGGACGGACACGCGGTCCCGGACAAGCCCGTGCTGCTCACGGCGGTCGGCACGGACGGCAGGCTGCGCGTCGTGGCCGCGTGCGGACAACTGACCAAGGACACCGCGCCGCGGCGCGAGCACTGCCCAGCGAAGTGATTACTTTCGGTCGAGCACCTCGGCGGCGCCGGGGACGTCGGTGACCGCGCGGGTGCCCGGGCCGATATACCGGGCGCTCGGCCGGACCAGGCGTCCGGTCCGCTTTTGCTCGAGGATGTGCGCCGCCCAGCCGGCGGTGCGGGCGCACGTGAACATCGCGGGCATCATGGGCGTCGGCACTTGGGCGAAGTCGAGCACCACCGCGGCCCAGAACTCCACGTTGGTCTCGATCGGCCGATCGGGACGGCGTTCGCGCAGCTCCGCGAGCGCCGCGTCCTCCAGCGCCTTGGCCGCGTCATACCGAGGAGCGTCCAGCTCCTTGGCGGTACGGCGCAGCACCCGGGCGCGCGGGTCCTCCGCACGGTAGACGCGGTGGCCGAAGCCCATGAGCCGTTCGCCGCTGTTGAGGATGTCGTGCACGACCTTGCGCGCGTCGCCGAGCTGCTCCACCTTGTCGATCATCGGCAGCACGCGGGCCGGCGCGCCGCCGTGCAGCGGCCCCGACATCGCGCCGATCGCACCGGACATCGCGGCGGCCACGTCGGCGCCGGTCGAGGCGATGACGCGGGCGGTGAAGGTGGAGGCGTTCATACCGTGCTCGGCCGCCGACACCCAGTAGGCGTCGATGGCCTTGACGTGCGACGGATCGGGTTCGCCCTGCCAGCGAATCATGAAGCGCTCGGTGATGGTCCTGCCCTCGTTGATGCGGCTCTGCGGCACCATCGGCTGAGCGAGCCCGCGCGCCGACTGCGCGACGAACGACAACGCCGTGACCGAAGTCCTGGCGAGGTCGGCGCGGGCCTGCTCGTCGTCGATGTCGAGCAGTGGGTGCATGCCATACGCGGGTGCGATGATCGGCAGCGCGCTTTGCACGTCGACCCGCACGTCACCGGAATGCACCGGGAGCACGTGCGGCTCGGCCGGGGCCAGCCCCGGGGTGAAGCTGTCGTCGACCAGCAACCCCCAGGCGTCGCCGAAGGAGACGCGGCCCACGAGCTCTTCGATGTCGACGCCCCGATAGCGGAGGGCGCCGCCCTCCTTGTCCGGTTCCGCGATCTGTGTCTCAAAGGCGACGACACCTTCGAGGCCGGGTTTGAAGTCGGACATAAACGTCTGCCTTTCGTCCCCGCTGGATGAAGAAGCGTTGACCTGTCATTGAACCCTGTCTCTGTTACTCATTAGTACCCAGGGTGGGTGTGATCCTTGCGACGTGCTGGTGAGAGGCTAAGTGGCTGTGGAGACCCCCAAACCGGCCGCACTCCGGCAGGCCTACTCGGGCCACGGCCTGGACGAGGCGGCGCTGGCTCCCGATCCGATCGAGCAGTTCGGCGTCTGGTTCGCCGACGTGGTCGCCGCCGGCCTGCCCGAACCGAACGCGACGGTACTCGCGACCGCCTCCGCCGACGCCGTTCCCAGCGCCCGCACCGTGCTGCTCAAGGGGTACGGGCCCGACGGCTTCCGGTTCTTCACCAACCACACCTCGCGCAAGGGCAGGGAACTGCGCGAAAACCCCCGGGCCTGTCTCGTCTTCCCGTGGCACGCCCTGCAGCGTCAGGTCATCGTGACCGGCTCGGTCGCCCGGCTGCCGGCCGCCGAGACGGCCGACTACTTCCGCTCCCGGCCGCACGGGTCGCGGCTGGGCGCCTGGGCCAGCCGCCAGTCGTCGGTGCTCGCCTCCCGTGCCGACCTGGAGGCGCGCTACGCCGAACTGGCGGCGCGCTGGCCGGCGGAGGCGGACGTGCCGGTGCCCGACTTTTGGGGCGGCTACCTACTGACCCACGAGACGGTGGAGTTCTGGCAGGGCCGGGCCAACCGCCTGCACGACCGGCTGCGCTACGTGCGCGCCGCGGGTACCCCGGGTGCTGCGGGTGCCCCGGGTGGCACCGGCGCAACGGAGCCGGACTCCAGCGGGTCCGGCTGGGTCGTTGAGCGGCTTTTTCCTTGACGTCAGGCCGCTGGGCAACGCGGCCTACCGGCGGCTGTGGCTCGGGCAGGGCGTCTCTCTGGTCGGTTTTTACCTGACATCGGTCGCGGTGCCCGTCCAGGTGTACGACCTGACCCGGTCGTCGTTTTGGGTCGGCATGCTCGGTGTGGTCGGCCTCGTGCCGTTGATCGTCTTTGGTCTGTGGGGCGGGGCGGTGGCCGACCACATGGACCGGCGCGCGCTGCTCGTCATCTCTTCCTGCGTGGGGTGGGCGTCGACGCTGGCGCTGCTCGTCCAGGCGCTGGCCGGTCTCGACCAGCTTTGGTTGATCATGGTCTGCGTGGGCGTGCAGTCCATCGGGTTCGCCGTCTCCGCGCCGACCCGCGGGGCGATCGTGCCGCGGCTGCTGCCGCTCGAGCTCGTTCAGCCGGCCAACACCTTGAGCTTCACCCTCAATCAGGCCTCAACCCTGCTCGGCCCGCTGGTGGCCGGCGCCATTCTCGTCCGCTGGTCGTACGCCGTCGCGTACGGGATCGACGCCGTGCTCTTCACCGCCGGGCTGTACGCCGCGCTTCGGCTGCCGCCGCTGCCGCCGCTTGAGGAGATCCAAGGCCGGCCGGGGCTGCGCTCGGTGATCCAGGGGCTCGGTTACCTCGCCGGCCGCCCCGTGCTGTTGATGTCCTTCGTGGTCGACCTCATCGCGATGGGGGTGGCCATGCCGCGGGCGGTCTTCCCCGAGCTCGCCGCGACCCGGTTCGGCGGCGGCGGCGCGGTCGGCTGGCTGTACGCGGCGATCGGCATCGGCGGTCTCGTCGGCGGGCTGATCTCCGGCTGGATGGAACGCGTGCGCCGGCAGGGCATCGCGCTCGTCGTCGCCATCGCGATCTGGGGGCTCGCGGTGGCCGCCGCCGGGCTCGCCGGCCGGCTGTGGCTCGCGGTGCTGCTGCTCGCCGCCGGGGGCGCCGCCGACCTCGTGTCCGGCGTGTTCCGGCAGACGATCTTGCAGACGTACGCGCCCGATGAGATGCGGGGACGGCTGCAGGGCGTGTTCATCGTGGTCGTCGCCGGCGGCCCGCGCCTCGGCGACCTGCGCGCCGGTGCCATGGCCGCGCTCGCCGGCGCGACCGCGTCATGGGTGGGCGGCGGCATCGCGTGCGCCGTGCTCGTCGTGGTCGTCTCGCTGTTCGTGCCGTCCTTCCTGCGCTACGAGTACGATCCGCGCCGTTCGGCGGGCGACCCCAAGGCCGGCGAGCCCTAGCCGAGTGCTTGTGCGGCGACCTTGAGGTCGGCGAGGAAACCCGCGTACACGGCCTCCCTGTCGTCGGCGCGGATCACCGCCGACGGGTGGAGGGTGGCGACGATGAAACGGTCGTCGCGGGCCGGCAGGTCGCCGAGGGCCGGGCGGGCCATGAGGACGCCGCGCTGCTTCGTCACCCGGAACGACGGGCCGAGCAGCGCCTTGCCGGCGACCGCGCCGAGCGACACGACGACCGTGGGATCGAGCAGTGCGAACTCCGCGACCAGCCACGGCCGGCAGGCCGCGATCTCGACGGCGTCCGGTGTCTGGTGGATGCGCCGCTTGCCCGGCGCGTCCTGCTTGAACTTGAAGTGCTTGACCGCGTTGGTGACGTAGGCGTCGCCACGGTCGATGCCGGCCTCGACCAGGGCTCGGTCGAGCAGTCGGCCGGCCGGGCCGACGAACGGGGCGCCCTTCTTGTCCTCCTGATCGCCCGGCACCTCTCCGACGAGGACCACCCGCGCGGCCGCCTCGCCGGCTCCGAACACCGTCTGTGTGGCGTCTTTGTACAAGGAGCAGCCACGGCAGCCGGTCGCGGCCGCGCGCAGTCCGTCGAGGTCGGCGTCGGCGGGAACGTACGCCTCGGCACCTGGCTCTTGCCTGCTCACGGTGCCTCCAGAACAGATAGTCGACAGCGATGATCCATGTCTGCGTACCCAGTAGCATCGAGAGTGACCCTGGAGGAAAACTTGACCGCAACCGGCTTGATCGACACTACGGAGATGTACCTCCGTACGATCTTCGAGCTCGAAGAAGAGGGCATCGTCCCGCTTCGGGCGCGCATCGCCGAGCGGCTTTCCCAGAGCGGTCCGACGGTGAGCCAGACGGTGGCCCGGATGGAGCGTGACGGGCTGCTGCACGTCGAGGGCGATCGTCACCTGGAGCTGACCGACTCCGGACGCTCCCTCGCGACCCGCGTGATGCGCAAGCACCGCCTCGCCGAATGCCTCCTCGTCAACGTCATCGGCATGCCGTGGGAAGAGGTCCACATCGAGGCCTGCCGATGGGAGCACGTGATGTCGGAGGAGGTCGAGCGCCGCCTCGTCACGCTGCTAGAAAACCCGACCCTGTGCCCGCACGGCAACCCGATCCCGGGCCTGGCCGAGCTCGGCGTGGAGCGGAGCCCGGCCGCCGCTGACGCTTCGCCCGCCGAACCGCTCGTCACCATGATGGACGTCGCCACCCCCGCCGGCGTGCGCGTCGTCGTGAGCAGGATCAGCGAGCAAGTGCAAAGCGACAGTGCGCTGATGCTTAAACTCAAGCAAATCGGGATACAACCGGGACACGAGGTGACGCTCGCTATCGGCGACGACGGCGTGCGAGTAACGGGTGACGACTCTGGCGGAGGTACCGCTGACTTGCCGCGCGATATCGCCGCTCACGTCTTCGTGGTCAAGCGCTGAGCCTCTGGCTCCGGTGATCTGTACCGAAGATCTCCTCACCGCCGCGTCGTTTTCACGTATCCCCGGGAGCCGTTCGTCGTTCAATACGAGGGGACGGGAGGTGCGATGAAACGTAGAGGGGAGGAGTCGCCCTTCGCGGCGCTGCTGCCGGCCGAGACCGTGCTCGGTCAGATGGAGATGGCGGTCATCGTCATCGACCGGTTCAGCAACATCCTCTACGGCA
>CALAED010000772.1 GCA_937891035.1 uncultured Thermomonosporaceae bacterium
AGGCCGAGATAGACCGCCATCTTGCGCATCGCGCTGGCCATACTCTCCTCCGTCAGCTGCATCCGGCTCGCGGGACCACCGCTCGAACAATTGCCACGGACCGTTAACACAGGTCCACCAGGGGGGACATTACCTGACGATTGCCCGCCTGCCGCCGAGCAACGCCGTACCGACCCGTACATGTGTCGCACCATGCGCTATCGCCTGCTCCAGATCGCCGCTCATCCCGGCCGAGATGATCGTCGCGGCGTGATGCTCGGCGCGCACCGCGGCCGCCACATCGGCCAGGTCCGCGAAAGCGGGCGCCGGATCCGCGTCCAGCGGCGCCACGGCCATGACGCCGCCCAGCTCGAGCCCGTCGGCCGACGCGATCAGCGCCGCCAGCCGCGGCACGTCGGCACGTCGCGCGCCGCCTCTGGCCGGATCGTCATCGAGCGCCACCTGGACCAGGCAGCGCAGGTCCCGGCCGGCCCGTACGGCCGCCGCCGACAGCGCGGTCACCAACCGCGGCCGGTCCACGGAGTGCACGACTCCCGCGTACATCGCCACGGAACGCGTCTTGTTGGTCTGCAACTGACCAACGAAGTGCCAGGTCAGCGGCAGATCAGCGCAGGCGGCCGCCTTGGGGGAGGCTTCTTGGTCGCGGTTTTCGCCGATGTCGACGACGCCCAACTCGGCGAGCAACCGTACGTCCGAGGCCGGGAAGGTCTTCGTCACCGCGATCATGGTGATCTCGGCCGCGTCCCGGCCGGCGGCGGCACACGCGGCCTCGACGCGCCGCCGCACGGACTTCAGGTTGGCGGCCAGTTCGTCCCTGCGCCCGCGTGCATCCTGGTCGTTCGTAGGCACCTCACCCCCGGGTCGCTCCCGGCTCCGCGTACTCTTGGCGCCCACGGTCGCTCGAACCAGTGAATCGCCGAACTCAGCGCCACTGACGCATCGGAGCTTGACTTACTTGAGGAAGTCGGGCACGTCGAGGTCGTCGTCCTCATCGAAGACGACCGGGCGGCGGCGCGGCGGCTCCTTCCAGCTCGCCGCGACCGGACCCGCGCCGTCGCCGCCGTCGGCCGCCGCGAACGGCGACGGCTCGTCGGCCGGCCGCGGCACCTTAGGGCGCGGCGCGGCGGGCTCCGCCGAAGGCTTGCCTGGCGCGTGCTCCGGTGAAGCGCTCGCCGCCGGTACGGTCTCCTTCTTTTCGCCGGGTTCCACCGCCGGCGAGCCCTCGGCCGGCACTCCGGCCGGCGCGGACCGCCCAGTCGCCGCAGGTTGGGCGGGCGGAGCGGCGGGCGGCGCGGTGGGCGGGGCCGGTGGCGCGGGCGGCGCGGCGGCCGCCGTGGGACCGGCGGCAGGTCGCGAGGAGGCCGCGTCGGAGACCACCGTTGACGGGGCGGACGCCGCGAACCGCGGGGCCGGCGTGGCCGAGCGCGGCGGCGGCGTCGCCGGCCGGGCGTTCTGCTCCTGTGCCGCGGCCGACCGGCGATCCGGCGACGGCTTCGCCTTGGGCGGCCGGCCCTCGTCGAACCCGGCTGCGATGACGGTCACCCGCACCTCGTCGCCGAGCGCGTCGTCGATGACCGCGCCGAAGATGATGTTGGCGTCGGGGGCGGCCGCGTTGGACACCAGCTGCGCGGCCTCGTTGATCTCGAACAGGCCGAGGTCGGACCCGCCGGAGATGGACAACAGTACGCCGTGCGCGCCATCGATGCTCGCCTCCAGCAGCGGGCTGGAGATCGCCATTTCAGCTGCCGCCACGCTGCGATCGTCGCCGCGGGCGGACCCGATGCCCATGAGCGCCGAGCCGGCGCCCGACATGACCGACTTGACGTCGGCGAAGTCGAGGTTGATCAATCCGGGGGTGGTGATCAGATCGGTGATGCCCTGAACACCGGACAGCAGCACCTGGTCGGCGGCCTTGAACGCGTCGAGCACGCTGACCTGACGGTCGGAGATCGACAGCAGCCGGTCGTTGGGGATGACGATGAGCGTGTCGACCTCGTCGCGCAACGTCTCGATGCCGGCCTCGGCCTGCATCGCGCGGCGCTTGCCCTCGAAGCTGAACGGACGGGTCACCACGCCGATGGTCAGGGCGCCGAGTGAGCGGGCGATGTTGGCGACCACGGGGGCGCCGCCGGTGCCGGTGCCGCCGCCCTCGCCGGCGGTGACGAACACCATGTCCGCGCCCTTGATGACCTCTTCGATCTCTTCACGATGGTCTTCGGCGGCCTTGCGGCCCACGTCCGGGTTGGCGCCGGCGCCGAGGCCGCGGGTGAGCTCGCGGCCGATGTCGAGCTTGACGTCGGCGTCGCTCATCAGCAGCGCCTGGGCGTCGGTGTTGATCGCGATGAACTCGACGCCCTTGAGGCCGACCTCGATCATCCGGTTGACGGCGTTGACGCCGCCGCCACCGATGCCGACGACCTTGATCACGGCCAGGTAGTTCTGGGGGTTGCTCGCCATGCACCGGCCTCCTCGAACGTCGGGCGCGCCCGGCGGGCGGCCGACGCCGCCCATGTTGCTGATTTGTCCTGTTGTGCGGCCCGACGACGAAGCCCCGAACCCTCACCCTCAAGTTGAGGCTTAGAGTTATGTCAACCTGAGGACTGATACGGACAGTAGGGGGGGCTCCCGCAAGGGTCAACTAACCGGCCATGAACCGAATCGGCGTGTCGCAGGGAGCCCTGCTTGCCCCACGCGCCGTTGCACGTGCCGTACTCATCGAGTCGTCACGACCTCAGGCGAGCTGACGTCGATCGTGTGCGCCGATCGGCCGGTCGCCGTGGCGGCGAGCGCCTCGACGAGGCGGAGCTTTTCCGCCGCCCGCTCTGGCGCGCCCCAGATCAC
This sequence comes from uncultured Thermomonosporaceae bacterium, assembly GCA_937891035.1. Classification (GTDB taxonomy): domain Bacteria; phylum Actinomycetota; class Actinomycetes; order Streptosporangiales; family Streptosporangiaceae; genus CALAED01. The sequence goes on from CALAED010000772.1 coordinate 2,842, forward strand.
GGAGATTCCGGTCTTGAGCCGCAAGGTGACCTCCTCGGGATCGGTGGCGCCGATGGCCGCCACCCGCCGGCGGAACCGCTCTGGCAGGCCGCGCCAGACAGCCAGCGCCGCGGCCGTCGCGGGATCGCCCGGGTTCGGCGCCCCCACCGCCAACTCCGGCAGTCCGCGGGGGCGGGCGGACGTCGTCAGCACCGTCACCCCGAACCGGTCGATCTGGTAGTAACGGCGGCCCCGCACGGCCACCACCGCCGGCACCCGTTCGCGTACCTCGATCCGCAGCGTCGTCGGCCAACGCCGTTCCACCCGGACGGACTCGATCTGCTGGATGCCGGCGACGCGGTCGGCCACTGTCCCCGTATCCAGCTTGATCATCGATCCGCCGACGCGGACGCCGGTGGCTGCGATGACCTGGCTTTTGGGCACAAGGTGTGTTCCGGTCACCACGACCTGCCGGACGACGAACACCCGCGACTCGAACACCACCCACGCGGATGTGCCGAACACGCCGAGCACCAACGCCGT
>CALAED010000773.1 GCA_937891035.1 uncultured Thermomonosporaceae bacterium
CGGCGAAAGGCCATGCCGTAGATCGTGTTGCCGTTGGACGCCCCTGAGGGCGGCGCCGTTGTCTGCTGGGTCCCGGATGTGGGGCCGCCGTCAAAAGCGATGGCGCCCGCGGAGTAGCCCTCCACCTGAAGAGCGTAGAATCTGAGTCGAGCGGTTGCCGGTTGCTGTATGGCTCGGAGCCAGAAGCCATTCCTTCCATCCCCGCGGAAAATTGGGCGAGTGCTGATTCCCGCGCCCCCGTCGCCGAACCGGTAGTCGATGGGAAGAAACGTGATCGTGTGCCCGGGGACGTAGGTCTTCCACTGCACCGGCGCCGCGACGTAGATGCCGTGCTGGACGCGCACCTCTACGTCGGTGTTGGGCCGGGCAGTGGCGATTATGCGTTGCGCCGCCATCAGGGTTCGTACGGCGCGGTCCGGAGCGGTGCCGTCGTTTCCGTCGGAGCCCCGTGGATCCACGTAGACGTGGAGGATGCCGTCTCGCTCCTGAGCGAACCGGCCGCCGGCGGACGCGAGGTGGCCGCCGATGACGTCGACCGGCTTCTTGTCCGACGCACCGCCATTCGGCAGGGCCGCCACGACGAGTAGCCACACGGTCGCCACAACCACACCGACCATGGCCGGACGCGGCATCCGTGCCAGCGAAGCCTTGGCGGCACCGGCGGCCCTGATGGCCTCTTTGGGCATCAGCCCACTTCTCCTCACCTCACGTCACCGCGGGGAGGAAACCGTCAGGCGAGGAAGGCACCGGCCTCAGATCGTGTGCGGGCCAAAGAGCCGGTTGCGGACACAGCACGACATAAACGATAAGGCACTGTCATCTGGGAGGTTAGGATACGCGGACACTAGTCTTCCCCTTCCCGCGACGGAGGACCGCTCAGGTGCGTATGCCCACAGTGCGATCGCTGATGGTGTCCGCCGTGGCAGGTTCCGTGGCGGTCGGGATAGGAGTGCTGCTGCTCGGGGTCGTTGACGTACTCGCCCTCGCGGATGCGATCCAGATCTCGGTTGGGGTCGCATGCCTCGGCGTTCTGGCGGCGATTCTGATCGGCCAGCGCCGGGTCGACGGCAAGGTGCAACGACTGACACGGAGCCACCGCAAGCATGCGGACAGTACGACGATGCACGAAGTCGAGGCCGAACTCCGGGCCCGTATGCGCGACCTCGCGCATCAGATGGATGAGATAGCCGCCGCGCTGGGCGAAGACAGGGTCATGTTCGCGGCGCACAGCGGGGACATCTCCAGTGGGCTGTCGGGCGTCGAGGATCGTGTCGCCTCGAAGGTGGCGGACCTGTCCACGCGCGTTTCAGAATTGTCGGAAGGGACGTCGGAACTGTCCCGAGGTCTATCGGAGCTGCGGCCGCGCCTCGACAAACTCGCGGTCGAGATGAAGGCGCTGGAACGGTCCGGCGAGGTCGGCTTCAAACAACTGGAGGCGTACGTCGATCTCCGCGGTCTCATCCAGCCCCGGGCGCCGATGCCGGCGCTGCGTGGCTGGGCCGCCTCGCCAGACGTCATGCGGCTGCTCGCCGAGACCCTATGGCTCGAGCACCCCAAGCTCATCGTCGAGTGCGGCAGCGGATCGTCCAGTGTCTGGCTCGGCTACTTCGCCCAGCACAATGGATCGGCAAGGGTTGTCGCCCTGGAGCATGACGAGCGTTATCTCGAGATATCGCGTGACCTTGTTCGAGCGCATGGCCTGGCTGATGTCGTCGAGATCCGGCACGCACCGTTGATTCCCTGGGAAGGTGAGGGCGCGACCTATCTTTGGTACGACACGGGAGCTATCGAAGACCTGACGGATATCGGTTTGCTCTTTGTCGACGGCCCGCCTAGGCAAGCCGGTCCGCATGCGCGCTTTCCCGCGATGCCATTGTTGCTTCCGCGCTGCGCGCACGACGTCGTCATCGTGCTCGATGACTCGCTGCGAGACGAGGAGAGCGCGATCAGCGATCAGTGGCTGGCCGCATACCCCGACCTCCAGCGCAGCGTCCGACAGTTCGATAAGGGCGCACACGTGTTCACCCGGCGGGCTACGTGACCACGGAAGCCGTCCGAAACGCCCTGCCCCCCGGCCCGAAACTTGTCGCGGTCATCGGGTTTTTGCCGGACGACGAGGTGAGCGATCTCGAGGGTGCCGGCATCGAGGTAATCGACCTAGATCAACTCGACATGGGCGCGATCCTCGATGACCCGCCTTCCGGCGTCGTCGCCGTCATGGCTCGAACCGCCACCGATCTACGGCGGGCGGCCTCGTTGGCAGGGATGTTGCCACATGCCAAGCACCTCGTGATCAGCGTCGCCCAGTCGCCGGCCCGCCGACCGCTCGTGCTCCCCGCGATTCCGCCAAGCTGGCACACGTTGCGTTCGTTCGAGGCGCGGCGAGGAGCGAACGGGGGCTGGCTCCTCGTGGCGCGCTTCGCTCGCTCGATCCCGGCGGGTGAGTTCCTCGCCGCCACCGTACGCGGCCTGGAGGGCGCTCGAATCCAGCCGGTGCCGACTCCACGGACGGCTCTCGCGGGCGTCGGAGCCGCGCACTGGCGACCAGGGGATCCCGGGGTCACCCCGACAACCCAAGCAGGCCCGCTCACCGAGCCAGATCAGTTCCTGCCGGCGGACCTCGTGCTCCGCACGACAAAGGCAGAGTCGGCGGCGTGGTCCGGCGAAAGAGTGACGGTCGTAGACCGGCCGGAGCAAGACCGAACCCATTGGGCCAGATTCGGTGCTGTTGGTGGGATGGAACAGGTCCGGTCGATCCTGCCCTCGTTGTCCGATCCGGACTTCGTGCCGCCCGTGGATGAGCGTACGGTGAATCCGGCTGGTTTCATCGGGATCCCCGAGCTGGGTATCGGAACGCTGTGCCGGACCGGGGATTGCTGGTCGGTCGAGATAGACCGGCGGAACATGGCGCGATTCCACCCATCGGGCGCGGCGACCGATGCCGATATAGCGGCGCTTCGGCAGTTGCGCGCCGTAGACATTCGAGGTATCCGGCACACCGGTCCGCTTTCCGCCGTACGGCTGATCGCGGGCCTCGCGGCGGCCGGCGTCCCTTTGTTCGCTACGCACGTGCCCACCTGGGCGGGGGCGGCGCTCGGCCGAGAGATTATCGATCTGGTGACCAACGTCCGCCAGGAGGAATTGGCCGACGACCTCAGCCGCGAGGAGTACAGCGTTAAACTCCGGCGCGCCGCACTGCGGGCTCACTCGTCGCACGAGCGGTGGCGCGATATCGCCCGCACCGCCGGATTCGTGCCCTCCTCTCGGCCGAAGATCTCTGTCGTCTTGTGTACCCGCCGCACCGGTTTTCTCGAATTCGCGGTTAGCCAGATAGCCCGCCAGCGCGATGTTGAACTTGAACTGGTCCTGACTCTGCATGGAGTCGCCGCGGAACAACCAGCGGTCAAGTCCGCGTTGGCCGCCTTCGATAAGCCGGTGACCGTCGTGGAGGTACCGGGCGACGTCCCGTTTGGCTTGGCGCTCAACCGTGGCATCGCGCATGCATCGGGCCAGTATGTCGCCAAGTGGGACGACGACGACTGGTACGGCCCTGAATTCCTGTCCGACATGCTGCTCGCTCATACCTACTCGGGAGCGGATCTGGTGGGCTGCCTCAGCCAGCTGGTCTATCTCGAGCAGATTGACCTCACGGTATTGCGCCGCGGCGGCGAGTCGGAACGGGAGAGCCGCTATATTTCGGGCGGTACGCTTGTCATGCACCGTCACGTATTTGATGCGGTAGGTGGCTTCCGGCCGTTGCGGCGCCATGTGGACTCGGGCCTGCTTCGGGCGATCGAGGCGGCGGGGGGACGGATATACCGCACGCACGGCCTTGGTTACATGCTTCACCGCAGGGCGACGGATCATACCTGGGTACAACCGGTGACCAAGTTCCTGCGTGCGTCAACGCGTCAGTGGAAGGGATTTCGGCCGAGCGGCCTTGTCGAGGCAGACGACATCAAGGATCTGGCGAGTTTTCGCGCGGATGGGGGCACCTTCCGCGCAGATGGAGTCACGAAGAATGCCTGAGCCGCCAGCCATCCAAAAGCTCCAACCGCGGATCAGGCACAACGATTATACGGATCTCGCGGTTCCACGACTCGGGGCTTGGACCCCGCGCCTCGCGGTGTCGGTGGTGATTCCGGCCTTGGGCGGACAGGAGAAGCTCGATCTTGTCTTGGCCGGGCTTGCCGCACAGACGTACCCCGCACACCTGCTGGAGGTGGTGGTCGTCGACGACGGCAGCTCCCCGCCGCTCACGGCTCCCGAGCTCGCGCCCGAACGCACCCGCATCATTCGGGCGGCACCCAATGGGTGGGGGTCCGCGCACGCCGTGCACCACGGAGTCACCGCCGCGGACGGTGACGTCATCTTGCGCCTCGACGCCGACGTCATTCCCTACAAGGAACACGTCGAAGCGCATGTGCGCTGGCACCACCTGGCTGGTTACCTCGTCGTGCTCGGCAGCCTGCGCTACGTGGATTACGCGCAAGGAGAACTATCACCGCGACGGGTTCATCAGGCTGTAACGGACGACACGGCCGGTGATCTTTTCGACTCGGCCAAAAGCATGGTCACCTGGGCGGAAAAGGTGATCAACGACACCAACGGGCTCCTCGAAGCGGGCAACCGTGCATATCGTGTGTCTAATGGGGCCACCATATCGTTCGCGTCTCATCTCTACGATAAATGTGGGGGTATGAACACCGAGCTGGTGCTCGGCGGCGATCTGGAGTTCGGGTACCGGCTGGCGCAGGCCGGTGCTGTTTTCGTGCCAGAAAAGCAGGCGCTCAGCTGGCACCTCGGTGTTCCTCAGATGAGGGACAGGCACGAGGAGGGAACACGGTTCAGGGAACCCTTCCTGAGCCACCGGGTGCCGCTCCGCCGGGATTGGCGGCGAGGCGGTGGTCGGCAATGGCTCGTTCCTTATGTCGACGTCATCGTGGACGCGACCGGCGGGACCCATGAGGACGTGCGCGCGACCGTCGTGAGCGGTTTGGCGAGCACGTTGCCCGACGTCTGTGTCTCGCTCGTCGGCCCATGGCGGGATCTCGACGATGCTCGCCGGTCACCGCTGGACGACGAGCAGATCGATCTGCGGCTGCTCCGGGAGAGCTTCGTCCATGACGGACGGGTGAACCTCGTCGAGTCGGTTCCGGCCACCTCGGCGCCGACGCCGTTCCGCTTCCGGTGTCCGGTCGGTTTGGCACTGACGCCCGATGCCCTGCGCCGTCTGATCGAGCAAGCGAACGAGGGCCGTTATGGCCTGGTCCTGCTGGCATTCTCCAGGGGCAGCGAACTCCTGGTCGGCAGACTCGAACGCACCGAAGCCTTTGCCCGGGCGGCGATGCTGCGCGAGTCCGACGAAGACATCCTCGAGGTAGTGCACGAGGTCTTCGGCACCTATTGGATCGATGGCAGCGAATGGGCGCTGGTCTCCGCCAAGAAGGCGGCAGACAGCCACCGGGAGCCAATGAGTGAGCTGGAGAAGTTGCGAGCCCGGGTGGCCAAGCTGCAGAAGGAGACGCAGCGCTCGCAGGCGGAGACCGAACGCTGGAAACGCGAGTCCGCCAGACTGAAGAAGAAGCTCCAAGCGCCGCTCGGCGAGAAGCTATCGGCGGCCGCGCAGCATCGGCTAAGTCGGCTTACGCGCAGTCGTTCCACAAACGGTGCGGTCAGAAAGAATGGCTAACGATCTTCTGATCGCGGCCAGACCGGATTCCGCTGAGATCCGATACCGCACCCGCCCCTATGTCTGTGGCGCGATCGGACGTTGGGAGCCGGCCACGTTGCGCCGGCTCGTAGCGGCCTCGCCCCCCGGCACGTCGGAGGTCCACAGTTCGCCGACGGCGGCTGTATGGTCCACCGGGGCGCTGGACAGGTGGAAGGCGGCATCGCGATCTGGATACTTCTGGGGCTGCCTCGCGGACGGAACCGCCCCCACGTCGTGGATCGCGGCGGCCGAGCAGCGGATGGCCGCGGGTGTGGAGATTTCCCAGCAGGGCGCCGTTCTGCACACCTGCGGCCTAGGCATGCAGGACCTCTTCGTACGCCGACATGGCGAAGCGCTGTATTTCTCTGTTCGAATCGATCCGCTCCTGGAAATCACTGACGAGCGAGTTCACGTCGACTGGACCGCATGGGCGAGCATCCTCGCGGTCACCTCCCCGCTCGGCGACGCAACCCCATTCCAAGAAGTACGGCGACTGCCGGCGGCTACCGCGTGGCGAGCCTACGGCGTCCTTGAACGACTCGGCTTCGAGCCGGCCTGGCTCGATGCCGAGCCGACGGAAAAGCTCTCGGCCGCCGATATCCTCGACATCGTCGCGGAGCATGTCGGCCGCGGCGGCCGCCGTACGGCCATCACGCTGAGTGGGGGCTGGGACTCCCGCCTCCTGGCGATACTCGCCCGGCGTCGCAGGCGACGGATGGTCGCGTGGACCACGAGCAACGACGACGGGCGGGACAGGGACATCGAGTTCGCGCGGTCCGTCGCGGCGGCGCTCGGCCTAACGCATCGCGTTCTCATCCCCGGTCCGGACGCGTGGCTCGAGGAGCACTCGTCCGTTCGTCGGCGCATCAACTTCCAGACCACGCATCACGCCTGGATCATGCCCCTCGCCCGCGCATTGCACCGCCATGGGGGACAGTTCCTCGACGGGTTGGGCGGCGATGTTCTGTTGAAGAGTCTTTTCGTGACCAAGGAGATAGCCGATGCCGGCGACCCGGCACAGCAGCGCTCGCTCCTGTGGGACAGGCTCGCCGAGAATCGGTTGCGCCAGCGTACGCTGCTGGCTCCGGGGGTGGCCGCGGCCTTCGAGGAGATGAGCCGGGCGACCTTCAATGAGGTGACCGCCCGCTTCGATGGACACCGCGCCGCGCCGACGCTTGGCGTGCTGCATACTCGGACTGCACGAGCGATCGCGTCATCCGCCCAATGGCTGTTGGCTCCGGAGATCGATGTGCGGCTACCGTTCGTCCATCCCGACGTGATCAACGCTGCGCTGCGTATCCCCTTGAGCGCCAAGGTGGGGGGCGGGTTCTACCGGGAGGTGCTGCACGCCGCCAATCCCGATGTCGCGGTCCTGCCGTCGACGAACGACACGCCGCCGAAGGGAAAGCGGGGAGCGCGGCGGCAGACCGCCCCGAGCGCGCTCGCCGCCATGGCGAGGTCGATCCGCGATGGCGGGAACACGGGTCACCTGCTGAGCGCCGAGTTGCGGCTGGCGCTCAACGACCCCGACGCCCTGTCTCTCATCGGCCGAAGCCTGATCGGCATGAGGGTGCTGACCTGGGCCAGCCTGCTGGGCGAATGGCAGGTCACGTATGCGGAACGACTTGAGAGCCCTGAGTTCGAACTCCATTGACGAGGGTCAGCCGACCGGCGGGCGCCACAAGGTAATGTGCTCTGTTCCGCCGTCAGTGGTGGTGCCGACTCCGAGAAGTCTGTCACCAAGCTGGGTCAGCCCGTTGATCCGCTGGTATCCATTGCCGGAAAGCCCCACACCCTTGGGAGCGGAGGGGTGCCACGTCCCACCGTTCGGGGAATTCCAGACGAGGACATCTCCGGCGCTCGTGCCGCCCAGCGTACCGACGATGACGATTCCCTTCGTGGTCGATGTGATCCCCGAGAGGTAGGTCGGCTGTCCGGGCACCGGCGCCGGGAGCCGCGTCGCTCTCCACGTAGCTCCCAGATCGCTCGAGGTCACGACGAAGGCGCGGGTCCCCGTGAACGTGGCTTCGCCGGCGGCCACCACGGTGTTCCCTTTGATCGCGACGTAGCTGAGCCGACCTGCCGCCGCCTCGTCCGGAAGGCCGATCTTCTTATCGGTCCAGTTCAGGCCGTCAATCGAAGTCCAGATGGCCGGTCGGCTCCGCGTCGGTGCCGGCTTGGCGGGGTCTGAGACCTCACCGACGGCGATGTAACCCGACGGGCCTGCCGCTATCCCGAGAATCTCGCGCGATAGACGGTCCTTCGATCCGAATTCTTCCGCTCCGCTGCTCCGCCAATTCTGCAGGTCAACGGAATGCCACGCCACGGCCGAAGCCGCTCCGGTCTTCGTGTTCGTGATCGTGCCTATGACTATGTAACCTTTTGGTCCATATGTCGTCGAGGAGAGCCTTATCGTCTCGTCCTTGCCCGCCGAAAACGCGCGGCCGTCGACTCGCTGCCAAGACCGGCCATCGGTTGAGCCTGCCGCGAATGGCTTACCCCGCTCCGCGCCAATGGCGAACCAACCCCGGGGACCATGGGTCACCTTGATGAATCCCTGCCGACCCGCCCCTCCGAGCGTTCCGGTGTCGGCGCGGTTCCAGGTGACGCCGTCGGGGGAGGCCCACGCCGCCGCCTTGCCGTTACCGCTGCCGACGGCGATCGTCCGGCCCCCCGCCGCGAGAACGTCACGCACTGACCGTTCCCGAGCCGCCGCCCCCGGAATCCTGTTGACATCTATTTCGGTCAAACTTTCCGGGCCGGTCGTCACGGCCAAATAGCCATTTTGCTCGACATTTTGGTCCAACGCGCCGACGAGAACGGCCGTGTCACCGGTGGTGGCGATTTTCGCCAAAGTGCGCGTCCGGTTATCGGGAAGGTTGACGGCTTGCCGCCAATTGGCGCCATCCGTACTTTGATAGACAGCGGCACGGCTCCCTGGCCCCGTCGACAACACGGCGAAGGCCTGGTCGCCGACCGTCATATGCCGGAACGTCACGCCGGCGCCCGCCGATGTCGTAATGTTACCGACCGGTCTCCAGGTGTCACCGGTAGAAGAACTAAAGACGACGCCAAGACGGGCCGTTCCCTGCTTGCCCTCGCGCATGGCAACGAATCCCGAGCTGTTTGCGCCCAGATGTATGGGTCCAAAAACGTTGTTGGGGCTTGGCGAGGTCAGGGCCGTCCACGTTCGGCCACCGTCCGTGGAACGCCAGATGCCGGCGACCGTACTCTTCGCTTTGATCACGTCTCCGGAAATGAGCAACCTCGCTCCTGATGCAGCGACGTAGCGAAGCCGATTCGCGGACCCGGCCTTTGCGGTGAGCTTCAGGTTTTCACCGTCGAGCCGTTGCCATGATCTCCCATCGCGCGAAAGCCATACAATCGGACTGCTTTTCGGCCCATCGCCACGATATCCAACGGCAATATACCCTTGGGTGGCACGGGTGATCTGCGATATGCGGTCGCCGGCCCTGAAAGCCGTGATTCGGTCACGTAGCTGGCTCCAGACCCGGCCATCCGAACTGGTCCAGATGAATCGGTCGTCGCCCAGACCGCCGAGCGCCAGCCAGGCGCCCTGGGCCCCGACAACCGCGTCGACGTTACCGCGAATCGAAGCCCCGTTGCCGCTTTCGACGGTGACCTTGGCCGGCTGCCACGTCCGTCCATTGTCGGCGGAGAAAAGGAACCGCGGACGAGTTGTCGTGCCGCCTGTCTCGGTACCGGCCGCCACCACAGTATTTCCTACCGTGGCCACGTCGCTTAGTGATTGGTTGAGACCGTCTGA
>CALAED010000774.1 GCA_937891035.1 uncultured Thermomonosporaceae bacterium
CGACATCGCGGCCGGTCAGCAGCTGCCGCAGTCCGGCGAGCTTTTCCGGGGCGGACCGCGCGACCAGCCGGAAGAGCCCCCCGGTGAGCCAGGCCACGGTCACGCCGCGCTCGGCCAGGAAGGCGGCGACCTCCGCCGGCGATGGCGGGCCCGGGGGATAGACCTCCAGCGTCGCGCCGGTGAGCAGCGCCCCCCAGATCTCCAGGGTGGCGGCGTCGAAGGTCAGCGGGGACAGCCGAAGCATCCGTTCGTCCGGCCCGAGACGCAGATAGGAAGCGTTGTGCACGAGACGCATCACGGCGCGGTGCGGCACGCTGAGGGCCAGGGCCGGGCCCGTCGATCGGCCCTGGCCCCCGTCCCGGACGCCTGACGTGACGCTCACGGCGAGCAGGAACGCGAACGACGTGATCCCGGCGCGCCGGGCGAACGCGGCGATCGTCGCGCTGGCGGGCCTGCCCAGGCCGAAAGAGAGGTGCGCCGCGGCGTGGTCTCGTACGACGGGCCGCGGGCCCGCCAGCCGAGCTTTCCAGAATGCCGCCTGCCGGTCCCATTCACCGGTCGTCTGCAATTTATCCTGATGAGCAAACTGGGCGGCGGTGGCATCGCCCCATTGGCCCAGCACATTTGCCGCGCATTCCTCGAGTGTCATAATAGATGTTCTTTTACTCTCCGCGAAGCGCGGTAAGAAGAGTTCCTAGAAGCCATTGTGTATTTAGGCATTTGACTCTAGCATAAAGACCGGCGCCGCAAAATATTGATATGTTGACCGTCTGAGGAAACATGGCCTGCTTCGACCGCCGCGACGGGCTTCGACACGCCGACACCATGGAGAGCGATCAGCTGAGATGGGCGTAAGGGAACAGCTGCTTGGGCAGGGGGGCGAGGAGGATCCCTATCCGGGATACGCGCGGTTGCGCCAGGAGGACCCGGTGTGCCGCGTGCCGTTGCGCGAGGGCGTCGACTGCTGGGTGATCTCGCGGTACGAGGACGCTCGGGCCGCCCTGGCCGATCCGCGGTTGAGCCGCGACCCGCGCGTGGCGTTGCCCGCGTGGCAGGAGGCTGATCGCGGCCGTCCGGTCGAGGACGGCGCCGGCCTCGGCGAGCATCTGCTGACCCGGGAACCGCCCGAGCACACCCGGTTGCGGCGGCTGATCGCCGACGCCTTCACCCAGCGGCGGGCCCAGGCCATGCGGCCCTATGTGCAGGAGGTCGCCGACCGCCTGGTCGACGCCATCGGGCCACGCGGCGAGGCCGAGATCATCGCCGACTTCGCCTACCCGCTGGCGATCACGGTGATCAGCGAGATATTGGGCATTCCAGCGGCCGACCGTGGTTACTTCCGCCAATGGACCAGCGCGGCAGTGCCCGCCGATACCGCCGATACCGCCGAGACGGGCGGGTCGGCCGCGTCGCCCGGCATGCCCGCCGGACCCGCGGCGCCCGTCGGTGCGGACGGCGCACGGCCTGCCGAGACGGCGCCATCGCCGGGCGACTATCTCGACGCCCTCCTGGCCGCCAAACGCCGACGCCCCGGCGATGATCTGACGAGCAGGCTGGCCGAGGCGGCCGACCAAGGGCAGATCAGCGAGAGCGAGCTACGGTCCATGATCTTCCTCTTGCTGATCGCCGGGCACGAGGGCACGGTCGGGGTCATCGGCAACGGCGTCCTCGCCCTGCTCGACCACCCCGGCCAGCGCGCGCTCCTCGATCGACGGCCTGAGCTGTGGGACGCCGCGGTGGCGGAGATCCTCCGCTACGACGGGCCGATGGAGCTCGCGGCATGGCGCTTCGCGACCGAACCGGTCACGATCGGCGGCACCCGCATCCCCGCGGGCACCCCCGTGGTGATCGCCCTCGCCGCCGCGCACCGGGACCAAGACCAGTTTGCTGACCCCGACCGCTTCGACATCACCCGAACCGGCAACCCCCACCTCGGGTTCGGTCACGGCGTCCACTACTGCGTCGGCGCTCCGCTCGGCCGGTTTGAGGCGCACATCGCCCTGCGCACCCTCTTCCACCGCCTCCCGGACCTCGCGCTCGCCGGGCCCGCCCGGCCACTTCGCCGCCGGCCCAGCCGCGTCATGCGCACCCTGAGTGAACTGCCCGTCGCCTTCACGCCCGTTCGCTCACCAAGCGGGCGGAGGTAGGACCGGCTCGTTCGCGTTGCCGCGCAGGTAGGCGCGAATGTCCGCGGCCCTGGGGTCGTGGAGTTGCTCATACATCGCCGCGGCGGCCGACCAGGACCTCCGGGCCTCCTCGGACCGCCCCAGGACGTTCAAGACGTGACCCCGGCGGGCCAGGGCGTCCGCCTCGCCCCATCGAGACCCCGCCTGGTGACGTGCGTTGAGCGATCGATCGAGGTGGTCGAGCGCCTCCTGATGGCGGCCGGCCCCGGTGTGAATCTCGGCGATCTTGACCAGGGTCAGGCCCTGGCCGTCGTGGTTCTCGATCTCTTCGAAGATCTTGAGGGAGTCACTGAGCATCCGCAGCGCGTGATCCGTCTGCCGCCGGGCGGAGTAGACATCGGCCAGGGTGAACAGGGCGGAGGCGCGGCCGTTATGGTCGGCGACCTCGGTGAAGACGAACAGCGCTTGCTGCGCGTACGTGCGCGCCTCCTCGGGGCGTCCCTGGTCGATGGCGAGGAAGCCGAGCCCGGCCAGCGTCCACCCTTCGCCGTGCCGGTCGCCCACCTCCCGGCGGATGGTCAGAGCGTGCTCGAAGAGGTCCTGCGCGTCGTCGTAGCGGCGGAGCCAGCGGTGCGCCTCGGCGCGACTCGTCTGCACCCAGCCCTCGGCATAGGGATCTTCGGCGGCGCGGGTCGCCTCGTAGGCCAGCGTGGTGGCGGCCAGCCACATGTGCCCGGAGTTGCGGAGCAGCCGGTGGTAGTCGAACAGCGCCACGGCGAGCTTCCACGCGGTGTCGTACAGCTTGGCGTCGACGGCGAGCCCGATGATCGGCTCGAAATTCGCCGCCTCACCGTCGCACCACCGCAGCGCCGCCCGGTCGTTGTCGAACGTCAGCGGAACGACATCCGCCGCCACCGGTGGCAGTTCGAGCGGGTTGAGCCGGAACGGGGCCAAGGCCCGGCCGGCGGCGGCCGCGGTATGCAGGTACCAGTTGGTCAACCGGCCCACGGCATGCAGCCGTTCGGCCGGGTCGCCGGCCTTGACGCGTTCGGTCGCGTAGTGCCGTAACAGATCATGGAATCGGTATCTGCCGCCGGGCGCGGCGTTGAGCAGGTGAAAGTCGCAAAGCGTCTCCAGCACGCGCCGCGTCTGTACGGTCGGCGTCCCGGCCAGGGCGGCGACGGCGTCCACGCTCACATTCGCGCCGGGATGGAGGGCGAGTAGTTGGAACACCCGCGCCTCCGCGTCCCCGAGATCGCGAAACGACCATTCGAACACTTCGCGCACCGGGATGGCGTCATCCATCGCCAGCGCGTCCAGGCGGCGCTGCTCGGCGGTCAGTTCCTCGACGAGTTCGCTCAGCGGGCGGTGCGGATGGGCGGCCACCCGCTCGCCGGCGATGCGCAACGCCAACGGCAAATGCCCGCATTCCTCGGCGAGGACGCGCAGCGCCGGCGCCTCCGCGTCCGCCCGGGCGTCCCCGATCACCTCGCGCAGCACCTTCGTGGACTCGGCCGGCGTCAACACGCCGAGCACGATCCGTACGACGCCGACTCGCATCGACAATCCGACCAGCCGGCGGCGGCTGGTCACGAGCACCCCGCAGCCGGCCGATCCGGGCAACAGCGGTTCGACCTGCACGGAGGAGGCGGCGTTGTCCAGCACGATCAGTACCTCGCGAGAGGCCAAGAGCGATCGGTACAAGGCGGACCGCTGGTCATCGCCCACCGGGACCTCGCTGGCCGAGACGCCGAGGGCGATCAGGAACTCCTCGAGCACGTCATAAGGCCGCCGTGGACCGGCCTCACGGGAATGCCCCTGCAGGTCGACATAGAGCTGGCCATCGGCAAAGGCCCGCGTCTTCGATGTCACCAACGCGTGCGCGCCGTGCAGCGCGGTGGAGGTCTTGCCGACCCCGGGCAGTCCTTCGATCGCGACGACGCGCAACGTATCGGTCGGGTGGGTCTCGATGAGAGCCCGCCGTATCCGGGCCAGTTCCTCGGCGCGGCCGACGAATCCGGCGGGTGCGGCCGGCAGCTGTGCCGGACGCCGCTCCTGCCGGATGCCGGCGAGCGCGATCAGGCTCCCGCGTGCCCTCAGCACCTCGTCACAGCGCCGGACGAGTTCGGCCGATGGCGTCGCCCCGTGCCTGACCTTGCTCAGCCAACTCGGGTCATAGAACGTCAGCTCCGCCAGCTTCCGCCATGACAGGCCACGCTTATCCAGTAGTCTCTGCAATTCCTCAACAAACGGTGAGGACGACGACATATGCCCCTGACCAAAGGTTTTCCACAGGACGCCGAGGCGTGGAAAAGAAAACTATTGACACCGATCGTATCGAGGGTGCGAAGGAGTTGACCCGGGCCCCGCGGCATCGGCCAGGCGGCGCTCCTCGCGAACGGCCGCCGGCCCGCGCCGTACGGGCAGGCGCCCTACGGGCGGCACACGCTTGCTAGGGGAAGCCGCCGGGGCCGGTTGGCGAACGAAGTCGGCGGCCGGACTATGTAAGTGTGCGCCGGCAATCGTCTGTGCCGGCCTCCGTATCGTCAACAGTCGCCACCTGCCCCCTTCGCCGTCTTGTGTGACCGACCTCGCTGACGCCATGCCCATCGTAGGATTCGAGACTACGCGAATATTTTGCGATTTACCGCCATCTTGACGCCATATAGCCCAAGTCCGAGCCGGACGAAGCCCGTCCGTTCAGAGATCGGGAGGAACCGCATTGCGACGTGCGGTAAAGCTGTGCGCCTTCGCACTATCAGGAACGATGCTCGTGGGCGGCGCCGCCGCCTGCGGTGGCCAAAAGACCACCAGCGGTGACGCCGGAGGCGGCGAAAAGAAGGCCGTGAAGGTGGGATTGGCCTTCGATATCGGCGGCCGAGGGGACCGTTCCTATGACGACGCCGCCGCGGCCGGGCTCGATCGCGCCAGATCCGAGCTCGATATCCAGACGAAGGAGCTATCGGCCAAGCCTGACGAGCCCGACTCCGACAAACTGGGGCGGCTGCGCCTGATGGCACGGAGCGGGTTCAACCCCGTCATCGGCGTCGGCACGCTCTACACCGCGTCGGTGTTAAAGGCCGCCAAAGAGTTTCCGAACACCAAGTTCCTGGTGGTCGACGCCGACCAGTGCAAGGTGACCGGCGCCAATGTCCAGGGCGCCTGTTTCGCCGAGGAGCAGGGTTCCTACCTTGTCGGCGCCGCGGCCGCCCTCAAGTCCAGGACCGGTACGATCGGATTCATCGGTGGCGTCAACATTCCGGTCATCCAGAAGTTCTACGCCGGTTATGCCGCCGGGGCCAAGGCGGTCAAGCCGGGCATCAAAATCCTGACGCCCAAGTATCTCACCCAGCCACCGGATTTCGGCGGGTTCAAAGATCCCGCACTGGGCTCCGAGGCGGCGAGCGGCGAACTGGACGCCGGCGCGGATGTGATCTACCACGCGGCCGGCGGTTCCGGCATCGGCGTGATTAAGACGACCGCGAAGGCGCGGAAGCTGGCCATCGGCGTCGACGCCGACCAGTATCGCCAGACCGCGCTGGGCGACGCGAGAAACTACATCCTCACCTCTATGGTGAAGCGCGTCGACGTCGCGGTGTACGACTTCATCGTCGCGGTCGTCGAAGGCCGATTCACCGCCGGCACCAAGATGTACGACCTGTCCAATAACGGCGTTGACTATGCCACCTCGGGAGGTCGCGTCGATGACATCAAGGCCCGGCTCGACGCGCTGAAGAAAGCCATTGTCGACGGCAGGGTGACCGTTCCGGTCAGCCCGTGACCTCAGGCCGGCCGCCCCGGCCACGGGCGGCCGGTCACCACATGACGGGACAGCCGCCGTCTACGGGCAGCCGCCGGTCACCACATGACAGGCAGCGACGTCACGCCGTGGATGACGTTGTGGGCGCGCAGCGGCACGGAGGCCAGCGGGTCGGCCAGCCGCAGCCCGGGGAACCTGCGAAGCAAAGCCGGGTAGGCGATCCGCAGTTCCGCTCTGGCCAGCGGCGCGCCGAGACAGTGATGCACCCCGTGTCCGAAGGCGAGGTGCGCGCTCACCGGCCGGGTCACGTCCAGAGCGTCGGGATCGGCGAGCAGCCCCGGATCTCGGCCGGCTGCCGACAGGGAAACGATCACCAGTTCTCCCGCGCCGATGACCTGGCCCGCGAGCTCGACCCGTTCGGTGGTGACGCGGAAGCCGGCCTGGACGACGCTGAGGTAGCGCAGGAGTTCGTCGACGGCGGTGTCGAGGTGTTCGGGACGGTCCCGGACGATGCGCAGCTGGTCGGGATGGCGAAGCAGGGCCAGCGTGCCAAGGGCGAGCGTGTTCGCGGCGCTCTCGTACCCGGCGAGCAGCAGCAGCGTTCCGATGCCGGCCAGTTCGTCGGTGCTCAGCTCGTTTCCGTGCGCCCGGCAAAGGGCGCCCAAGATCCCCGTTGTGTCCGGTTCGGCCCGGGCGCGGGCCACCAGGCCGGCCATGTAGGCCCGCGATTCGGCCAGGACGGCCGTCCGCTTGTCCGGCGGCGCGGCGAGGTCGGTCAGGCCGTCCACGCGGCGCTGGAAGTCGGCCCGGTCCTCGTAGGGGACGCCGAGGAGCTCACAGATCGTCAGCGCGGGGACCGGGAGAGCGAAGGCGCGGACCAGGTCGGCCGGGGGACCGGTACGCGCCATCGCGTCCAGGTGTTCCTCGACGATCGCTTCGATCCGCGGCCGCAGGCGGTCTATCCGCCGCACGGTGAACTCGGGTGTCAGCATCCGGCGCAGCCGGGTGTGCTCGGGCGGGTCCACGAAGAGCAGGTCGCCGGCGATGGATTGGCCGGCGCCCACGCCTCCCATGAGGTCCCGCGGCAGCGCGCTGCTGAAGCGCCCGGGGTCGGCGAGCACCTCCCGTACGTCCCGCGAGCGGGTCACGAGCCAGGCCTCGCCGCCGAACGGCGCGGGGACGCGACGGATCGCCGCCTGGTCGTGCGGCCGCGTGGTGCCCGGATCGGGATCGAACTCGCCGCGCCGGCTTAAGTAGGGCGGTACGGGGGGTGCGTCGGTCATTGGCCTCCTCCTGTCCCGTCGGCCGGGGCCGACCGCCTGGCGCGGCCGACCGCGTACGCCGACGAGTCCGGCCGCCCCGGTCGTCGCTGGGCCGCTCGGCCGCCCCGGTCGTCGCTGGGCCGCCCGGCCCCTCGCTCGACGACCGGGCGCCACCAGAGCCGCCGCCGAGTGGACGTCGGGTCGGCGACCGCGGCGCGCGAGCCGCCGCCGTCACCTTAACCCGCGGGCGCCCGCCCCTCCCGTACACGACCGCGGGATCACCCACGAGGCGATCCCGCGGTCGCGCGGAGCGCCTCCCAGCCAGGGCCGACAGATCCCATCGAGGACCCGAAGTCAGTCAGTCGCCGGGTCGAACCCTGGCGGGAGGCGCTCACCTACATCATCTCTGTCAGCCGCCGATCCGGCCGAGGACGAAGCTCGCCGCGGTGTTCTGGTAACGGTCGAGGTAGGTGAGGTGCACGATGGTGCTGAAGCCGCTGTCACAGAACGTGTCGTTGAAGTCGCACCAGGCGCGGATACGGTCGGCGAAGCCGCTGAGCACCTGCAGCTGGGCGCTGGTCCGCGGGAACACGCCGTTACGGAACGAGGTGCCGCGGTTGTACGGCTGGCCCACGACATGCCGCGGCTCGCCGAAGGTGACGACGGCCACGACATGGCTCGCGATCGACGAGCTGATCGGCGGGGTCGTCGGGCCGAGCGTACCGCCGCCTCCGCCGCCGAGCGTGTCGAGCACCACGTGCCCGCCCTGCGAATATCCGGCCAGCACGATCCTTTGGTTCGGGCAGGCCTGCACCTGGGCCGTGAGCTGGGTCTTCAGCGCCGCCACGCCCTGGGCCGAGCTGCTCGCGTAGTTCGTCAGCGTGGCCGGATAGCTGACCGCCGCCCGGCTCACGGTCTGCGCGCTGGAGTTCACGATCTGGGTCACCAGCCTGCCGGTGATGCCTTCGCCGGGTGGCTCGGTCGAGGCCCGCGCCGTGATGACATGGACGGCCGCGCAGCCGCTGCCCGGCGGGGGCGGGATGGCGCCCGCCGGCGCGCTGCCGGCGACGAGGAACGCGATGATGCCGGCGGCCGCGATCGCGACTCTGGCCGCCAGCCGGTGCCGGCCGCCGCCGGGCCGTGCGGTATCGCCGGCGAAGGGGGAGGGGTTCGTCGATTCCACGGGGACACCACTCTTTCCTGGCTACGGGGGCGGCGCGGTTCGCCGCCGCCGCGTCGCCACGTTGTCGGGGGCCCCTCATGGGTAACCCGGCCGCCGCGCCGGGTGCATCGGTGAAATCACCGGCCGTCGGGGTCAGCGGAAGTATCGGGACAGCTCGGTCCGAGAGCGGATTTCGAGCCGTACGAAAACGTTCCGCAGGTGGTGCTCGACGGTGCGCGGGCTGAGGATCAAGCGGGTCGCGATCTCCTTGTTGGTCGCCCCCTCCGCGGCGAGCCGCGCGATCTGCAGCTGCTGGGTGGTCAGGTCATCGGCGCTCTTGCGCACGGTGTCCGCGACGGCCTCTCCCGTGGCGCGCAGTTCGGCGCGGGCGACATCGATCCAGTATCCGGCGTCGTAGTACCGGAAGATCTGCAGAGCGCCGCGCAGGTGCTCACGGGCCGCGAGTGGCTTGCGGCCGCGCCTGAGCAGATTGCCGTACAGCAGCTCGGTACGGGCCAGCTCGAAGGCCGACGCGCCCTTGTGGTGGAGGGCGATCGCCTCCCGGAAATGCTCGTCGGCCGCGGCCTCGTCATCGGCCAGCAGCGCCCGGCAGCGCTCGGCCAGGGCCAGCCTGGCCGCGCTTCCGGTGCTGGTGGCCCAGCGGTCGAAGACCTCGACCGCCTGGCGGGCGCCCTGTCGCTGGCCGCAGCGTACGGCCGCCTCGACGAAGTGCGGCATGGCCATGACCTGAACGAGGGGATGGACGTGCCAGATCCCCGCCATGAGCCGCATCCGGCCGGCCGCGTCGGCCGGCCGATCCTCGATCAGCTCCAGACAGGCGTGCGCCCACGAGCCGAAGGCGCCGGCCCGGGCGAGGCCGCGCCGGGTCGCCACGTCGGTCATCGCGCCGAGGCGCAGCAGCGTCGTCTCCTTGTCCCCCTGCGTCGCGGTGAGCAGCGCCAGCAGCGCGAGATGCTCGGCCGCGTAGTTCTCCTGCCCCATCGCACGGGACAGCCGCAGGCCCTCCAGGGCGTGGTCGGCCGCCGTCTTGTAGTGCCCGAGCCAAAATTCGGCGATGACGAGAAGGGTCAGCGCCCAGGGCTTCAGCGGGCCGTCGGCGCCGTAGGCGAAGCCGGCCGCCTGGGTCGCGAACTCCCGCGCCCGCCGGTCGTCGGCGAGAATGAGCGCGGCGATGCTCGCCCAGATCTTGGCGGTGCAATCGTCGGAGTCGTCCGCCAGCTCAAGCACGCGGCGCAGCGGGCCGGCGGCCTCGCGGTAGCGCTCGTGGTACGTCGTCGCCATGCCCTCGATGTGGGCGATGAGCAGCTCGATGTCGGGTTCCTCCGCACCGGCGCGGCGCAGCGGCGTGGCGCGCCGGGCGATCCGGACGTACTGGCGCAGGTTCCCGTCGACGCAGCTCGCCTCGCCGGCGTAGGCGAGCGCGGTGATCGCGGCGCGGCGGTCGATGGAGACCAGCCGGTCGGCCGCGTAGAGGAACATCCTGCGCGCCGTGGCGGGCGTCCCGTCGCGCAGCTCGATCTCGCCTCTCAGCAGGTCCGCCGCCGCACGGAGCCGGTCATCGGCGTCGGCCGCCGGCGGAACCCGCCGGAGCAGTGCGCGGGCCCGGCGGCCGCGGCCGTCCAGCCACGCGTGCCGCGCCGCCGCGAGGAGGCGCGCGGCCCGGTCATCCGGCCGGGCCGTCAGGGCGGCGGCCCGTGTCCAGGCCCGTACCGCGTCGGCGTAGTTGCCGGCGGCACCGGCCGCGGCGGCCGCCGCGGCAAGCTCGGCGCCCAGCGTCTCATCCGGGCCACCGGCCAGTGCCGTACGGTGCCAAACGCGCCGGGCCCAGTGCCGTTCGTCGTCGAGGACCCGGGCCAGCAGCTCATGTGCGGCGCGGCGCTGGGCGAGCGGCGCGTCGGCGTACAGCGCGCCGCGCAGCACCGGGCTCGGCAGGGAGATCGAGTCGCCATCGACCCGTAGCAGGCCCCAGACCCGCGCTGACTCCAGCTCCCGCAGGTCGAGTCCGCCCGCGGCGGCGGCCTTGGCCAGCGTGGCGGCGTCGAGCCGGTCGTCGGCGACGGCGAGCAGCGTCAGCATCCGGCCGTCGGGGGAGAGCCGGAAAAAGCGCCGGCGGTAGACGCCGCGCAGCCGGCTGCTCAGCGGCAGGGTCTCCGGGGGCGGCTCGGCGCCGCACAGCTGCTCGGGGATCAGCGCGGTGGCCAGCTCGACCAGCGCGAGCGGGTTGCCGCCGGCGAGCTCGGCCAGTGCCGCCGCCAGCTCGTCGTCAATGCCGGCCGGGCACCGATCGGCCATCAGTCGCCGGCTCGCGGGCTCGTCCAGCGGCGGCAGCGCGAGCGGGGCGATCTCGGCGAGCCGGCCGTAGGCCTCTTTGGTGAGGTGCTCGTTGCGCG
>CALAED010000775.1 GCA_937891035.1 uncultured Thermomonosporaceae bacterium
ACTGCGCGAGCGCCTCACGATCTATCCCGAGTACGTGCGGCGCGGCGAGCCGTGGCTCGACCCCCGGCTGGCCGGGCACGTCGCGGCGCTGGCCGACCCGGCGACCGGCCTCGCCCGCGCGGACGCGCGCCCGGCCGGGCTGCCGTGGCAGGAGCCCGACGGCGGCTTCACCGCGACCGGGCGTACGGACCTGCACGTCGAGATCGACACGACGGGGCGGACGGCCGATCGGCGCGACGACTTTGACGAGGTCTACGGCGACTGGTCCGCTGTGGGCGACCGGCTGCCGAGTACGACCTCCGCGCCCCGGCGGGGCGACGCGGACGTCAAGTCGGCGCTCGCCGCAGCCGAGCGCGACCCGGGCGGGCTGTCGGACGCGGCCGCGCTCGCGCTGCTCGCGGCGGACGGGCCCGATCTTGACGCGGTCGCCGCGTTCGCCGACGACCTGCGGAAGGACGCGGTCGGCGACGCGGTGACCTACGTCGTGACAAGGAACATCAACTTCACCAACGTCTGCTACACCGGCTGCCGCTTTTGCGCCTTCGCCCAGCGGCGCACCGACGCGGACGCCTACACCCTGTCCCTCGACCAGGTCGGGCGGCGGATCGAGGAGGCCTGGGCGGCGGGCGCGACCGAAGTGTGCATGCAAGGCGGTATCCATCCAGATCTGCCGGGCACCGCCTACTTCGACCTCGCCCGCGAGGTGAAGCGCCGGGCGCCGCACATCCATCTGCACGCCTTCAGCCCCATGGAGGTCGTCAACGGCGCCGGCCGCGGCGACATGTCCATCAAGGAGTGGCTGCAGGAGGCCAAGGCCGCCGGCGTCGACTCGCTGCCCGGGACCGCGGCCGAGATCCTCGACGACGACGTGCGCTGGGTGCTCACCAAGGGCAAGCTGCCGGCCGCCGCCTGGGTCGAGGTCGTCACCGCCGCGCACGAGCTGGGCATCCCGACCTCGTCCACGATGATGTACGGCCACGTCGACACGCCCGCCCATTGGGTCGCCCATCTCAGGCTCATCCGCCGGATTCAGGACCGGACCGGCGGTTTCACCGAATTCGTGCTGTTGCCGTTCGTCCATCACAACGCGCCGATCTACCTGGCCGGGCTCGCCCGGCCGGGCCCGACGGAACGCGAAAACAGGGCGGTGCACGCGCTGGCGCGCGTCATGCTGCACGGCGCCATCGACAACATCCAGTGCTCGTGGGTCAAGCTCGGCGACGACCTGTGCGTGCGGATGCTGCGCGGGGGAGCCAACGACCTCGGCGGCACGCTGATGGAGGAGACGATCAGCCGGATGGCCGGCTCCGAGCACGGCTCGTTCAAGACGATGAGCGCGCTCGAGGGGCTGGCCGAACGGGCTGGGCGCCCGGCGCGACAGCGGACGACGACGTACGGCCCGGTCGGCGAGGAGCGGATCGAGGCGGCGCGGCGCACCGACGGCGTCGGCCGGTTCCTGCCCTTGGTCCAGTGACCGTCCGAACGCTTGGTGAGCAGGCGAAGGACAGATCGCCGGGCGTTTGTCAGGTCGCCCGAGCGTTACAAATCCGGCATCTTCGCTTGCGGTGGACGGGTGGTTCGGCATTAAGTTGCCAACCTGGGGCCGGAAACAACGACCGACACCGTGAGGCCGGCTGGTGGACGTAGGTGAGCGCGCGGAGCAGGCCGGAAACGGCGTGGGGCCGCGTCGCTTGAGTGGCCGGGTGCAGCGCCCGCGGCTGGTCCTTGTGCTGATCAGCGTGGGGGTGTTGCTCGTCGGCTTCATCGGCGGCGGCTGGGCGCTGCGCGAGTTCCCCAAGACCTGCTCGGGCAGCCCGCTGCTGATCAGCATCGCCGCTCAGCCCGACATCGCACCCGCGATCATGGAGGTGGCCTCCAGGTTCAACGTCCAGCCACACGAGGTGCGCGGGCGTTGCGTTCGGGTCGCCGTGTACGAGAAGGAGCCGGCCAAGGTCGCCCGCTTCCTGGCCGGCGGCCCCTTCGCCGGCGGCGAGGAGCTGAACGTGGACGGCTGGGTGCCAGAGTCGTCCATGTGGGTGAACGTGGCGCGCGACTCGGTGGCGGGCGCGCGCAACGTCTCAACCGAGGTCAGCTCGATCGCCAGCTCCCCCGTGGTGCTGGCCACCTCGCGGGCGGTGGCCACGGAGTTTCGCCGCGACGACATCGAGCCCAGCTGGCGGATGCTCTTCCCGAAGTTCGCCACGCTGTTCGGCGGGCCCCGGGCCAAGACGCCGGTGTCGGTGCAGATGCTCGATCCGTCGCTCAGCGGCGCCGGCGTCGCCACCATGATCGCGATCCGGCGGATCATCGGGACGGGACGGCAGTCGGGGCCGCTGCTCACGTCGTTCGTCCGCGGCATGCAGCGCAGCACGTGGAGCGACAACACCACCATGTTCACCTACCTGACCGGTCTGGCCAGGTACAGCAGGCCCATCGTCGTCTCCACCGAGCAGGCGGTGTTCGTCTACAACGACACCCACCGGCCCAACCCGGCGACGCCGCTCCTCCCGAAGGAGGGCAGCGTCTTGATGGACTACCCGTTCGCCGTGACGACCACCGACCAGGCGCGCAGGGAGGCGGTCGAGGCGTTCCGGTGGGCGCTGCGGTCACGGCTGTCCCTGGAGACGATCCAGCGGTTCGGGTTCCGCACCCCCCAGGGCCTCATCGACCGCGAGATCGCCCAGCGGTACGAGGTGAACGGCTACACGCCCAGGCTCGTCGCCGCGGCGCCCAAGCCGGGCCAGGTCGACGAGGCGTTGCAGGCGTGGAACCGGCTCGGGCTCGGCACGAACATCCTGGTCCTCACCGACGTGTCCCGATCGGTCGGGCAGGAGATCCCGGGGGCGGGTGAGACCCGGCTGCGGCTCGGCATCCGGGCCGCGCTGCTCGGCCTCCAGCTGTTCCCGAACGACACGAACATCGGCCTTTGGCAGTACGCCGAGCGCCTCGACGGTGACAAGCCGTACAAGCAACTCGTGCCCATCGGACCGATCACGCAGCGGCTTGGCGGGCACAGCAGGCGGGCGGAGCTGCGGCGCATCGCGCAGCAGACCCGGCCCACCGACCAGCCCGCCGAGATGAACGACACGATCCTCGCGGCCTACCGAGAGCTCAAGCGCACCTGGCGGCCGGACAAGTTCAACGCGATGCTGGTCATGGCCTCAACCAACGACAACACACCCGGCGGGATGTCGACCGGCGCGCTGCTCGACGCGATCCGCGAGGAGGCCGACCTCCAGCGTCCCGTTCAGATCATCTTCGTGGCGTTCGGCACCGACATCGACACCGCGGCGATGGAGCGGATCGCCCAGGCGACCGGCGGCGGCGTCTACTCCACCCGCGACCCGAACCAGATCATCAACGTCTTCATGGACTCCATCGCCCGCCGCCTCTGCACGCCCGACTGTCCGGAGACCTAGCCACGAGGCAGCCCCAGGACCCGGGACCCGGCCACGAGACCAAGCCCCGGAGTCAGCGGGTCTCGATGAAGGCGGCCGGGTCGCGGGGCGGGCGGTCGGCCGGCAGGCGGGCGGCGTGGCCGACGCCGACCGCCCCCATCGGATCCCACTCGGCGGGCAGGCCGAGCGCCGCGCGGACCACGTCGGGGCAGAACATCGTGCTCGACACCCAGCACGAACCCAGCCCCTCGACCGCAAGCGCGACGAGGAGGTTCTCCACGCCGGCGCCCATCGACACGAGGAACATCTCGCGCTCGGCACGCCCCCGCCGTTCGTCGGGATAGGCGTGCGAACCCGTCATGACCAGGCACGGCACGATGAGGTACGGCGCGCGCCGCAGCACGTCGCCGCGTCGCACCCGCCGGGCGATCGCGTCTTCGGTGAAGCCGTCGCCGCGCAGGTCGGCGATCCAGGCGTCGCGCATCGCGTCGAGCAGCGTCGCGCGGACGCCGGCCGACTCGACAAGCACGAACCGCCACGGCGTCGTGTGATGCGGCGCCGGCGCGGTGATCGCCGCCGCGACCGCCCGCCGCACCGCCGCCGGGTCGACGGGCTCGGCGGTGAACTCCCTGATCGTCCGGCGCGCGAGCAGCACGTCGGCCGACCCGTACCGGAACATGTCCTCCTCTGGCGGGCGGATCAGTGCGCGCGCCCCCGGGCCCGTCTCGTCGGTAACGAGGTGACCGAGGCCGCGCACGACCGCGACCGGCACGCCGGCGAGCTTGCCCTTGACCAGTTCGGCCGCCGACGCGATCTCATCGGCCACGGCGGTGATGGTGGCCTCGAGCCGGTTGCCGTGCCCGTCGCTGCCGCCACGCAGATCGTCGAGCGGGGCCAGCCCGGCGACGCCGATGGCCGCGTCGGTCAGGCCGACGCGCCACGGCCGGCCGAGCGTGTCGGAGACAATGACGCCGACGCGGACGCCGAGCAGGTCGTGCAGCCGGGCCCGGATCCGCGCCGCGGAGGCGTCCGGGTCCTCCGGCAGCAGCAGCACGGTGCCCGGTGGGGTGTTGGACGCGTCCACGCCGGCGGCGGCTAGGACGAGCCCCTGCCGGGTCTCGACGATCCGCGTCTCGCCGCCGGGTGCGGCGGGGGACGGACGGCGCGCCACCACTCGTACCGTCTCGGCGTCGATCGCCTTGGCGCGGTCGGCGGCGATCATGACCCGCCCCTCGGCCTTGCTCACGATCTTGGACGTGATGACGAGGATGTCCCCATCGGCGGGCGCGGACGGTCCGGCCGGGGCCAGGGCGGCGGCGATGAGGGCGGCGAGCTCGTCGCCTTCGCGGACCTCGGGGAGGCCGGGGACACCGAAGATCTCAAGTCGGCTCATGGGCCAGCTCCAGGGCGGCGGCGGCGATGTCGGCCGCCGCGGTCACGTCGGTCATCAACAGCGGCCGGGCCCGGACCGCGATCCCGTCGACGTCGGGACCGGCGGCGTCGGCGTCGGCGGTGTCGACCAGCCAGCCGTCCAGCAGCCGCGGACCATAATGCGCGGCCACCGCGCGCGCCGAGGTCTCCACGCCGATGGCGGACAGGCAGGCGTCGGCCATGCCGCGCACCGGGGCGCCGCCGATGATCGGCGAGATCCCGATGACCTTCTTGGCCTCGACCGCGGCCCGGATGCCCGGCACCGCCAAGATCGTGCCGACGCTGACGACCGGGTTGGACGGCGGCAGCAGCACGAAGTCCGCCGATTCGATGGCCTCGAGCACCCCGGGCGCCGGCTTGGCGTCCTCGGCCCCCACCGCGGTGATCGACTCCGCCGGCACGGAAGCGTGCAGCCGCACCCACCACTCCTGGAAGTGGATCGCCCGGCGGCTTGCCGGCGCGCTTCGCCCGCCCGCCGGGCCGGCTTGGCCGCCGCTTCCCGCCGCCTTCTCGCTCACGCCGCTCACGCCGCTCACGTCGCCCGCGACGTCATCGCCGGCGATGACGACGTGCGTCTCGACCCTGTCGTCGCTCATCGGGATGAGCCGTACGCCGGGCCGCCAGCGCTCGCACAGCGCCGCGGTCACGGCCGACAGCGGGTAGCCCGCGTCGAGCATCTGGGTGCGCACGATGTGGGTCGCGAAGTCGCGGTCGCCCAGGGTGAACCACGACGGCCCCACGCTGTAGCCGACCAGCTCCGCGCGCACCGAGAACGTCTCGTCTGCGCGTCCCCAGCCCTGTTCCTCGTTGATGCCGCCGCCGAGGGTGTACATCACGGTGTCGAGGTCGGGGCATACGCGCAGGCCGAACAGGGTGATGTCGTCACCGGTGTTACCGATGACGGTGATCTCAGCGTCCGGGGCGGCCACCTTGAGTCCGCGCAGGAACCGGGCCCCGCCGATGCCGCCCGCCAGCACCACGATCCGCATGTGTGCCAGTGTGGCATTCACCCGGAGGCCGTCCCGCGCCCGGTCCTACCGGGACGGACGCGACGGATATGCAAAGCTTGGGTACCGACCATTGATCCCGTTCGCTGGAGAATCACGTGAACTACGACGCCGTGCGGCGGCTCCGTGAGCCATTGGCCTGGGCCCTGATCGCGGCCGCTGGCCTGCAGATCATCGCCGGGCTGATCATGCTCTTCTCCTCTTCGAGCTTCTCCTTGCAGTCGCTCATCGAGGTGAGCAGCGGCAACGTGCTCACCGGCGTCGTCGTGGCGGGCGTCGTCGTGGTCGCGGTGCTGCTGGTCGCATCGGGGGAACGCCCCAGCCCGCAGGCCCGCACCATCGCGATGGCCGGCCTGGCCGTGCTCGGGCTCGCCGCGCTCTTCGGCGTGATCGCCTGGCTGGCCGCGCTCAGCGCGAACGGTGAGGCGATCGGGGTGGAGTCGGCGGAGAAGATGGCCGTGTTCCTGTACGGCGCGGCGAAGCTCACCGTGATCGGGGTCGCCGGCTATGTCACCTACGCCGTGCTGCAGGCGCTGCGGCCGGCCAGGCATGTCGCCGCCGGGCCGCCCGGAGCGGTCCCGCCCGGCCAGGAGGGCTACCAGTCCTACGGCTACCCGCAGAGCGACCAGCAGCAGCCGTACGGCGGCTACCCCCAGCCGCAGGCACCGGAGTACGGGCCGCAGGGCTACGGGCAGCACTACCAGCAGCCGTACGGCCCGCCCGATTACCAGCAGCAGCCCCAGCAGCCCCAGCAGCCCTACGGCCAGTCGCAGCAAAACTACGGACAGCCAGACTACGGACAGCCAGACTACGGGCAGCAAGACTACGGGCAGGAGTACGGGCAACCGGGCGCCCAGGGCCAGCAAGGCCAGCAAGGCCACCAGGGGCAGGCGCACCAGCCCTATGGCGGCCCGCAGCAGGGGTACCCGCCGCAGCCCCCGGCCGAGACCCCCGAAGGCGAGGGCGAGGCCGGTCTGTGGACACGGTCGTACGGTAGCGATCAGCAGCCGGCTCCCGGATACCCCCAGTCCGGGGAAGAGAACGACCAAAACTGGTACCGCGACGACCGACGCCCGCAATAATCCCAGGTCAGCAGCGGTCATTACGGCATCGAACCGGGCCCTTCACCCTCCCTCGGCCACAGGTTCCGCTTGACGGGCCATGCCGTACACGCGTGTAATTTCAATGGTGTAGTTCTGCGCCTTCCCGGGGGATGGAGCTCGAGGGAAGGCTTGACCATGGGGCTCCGGGGGCTAGGAGGTGCGCTGTGAGCGAGGTGCTCATCCCGCTGGCGCACGGCACATTCGGTGAAGAGTTGGGCTGGCAGGAGCGCGCGTTGTGCGCGCAGACGGATCCGGAGGCGTTCTTTCCGGAGAAGGGTGGCTCGACCCGCGAGGCCAAGAAGGTGTGCCGCGCGTGCGAGGTCCGTGCGGAGTGTCTGGAGTACGCCCTCCAGCACGATGAACGCTTCGGCATTTGGGGCGGCCTGTCGGAGCGGGAACGCCGCAAGCTCAAACGACAGGCCGTCTGAGTCCCGGCGCTCGACGCCGGCGCCGGGATGAGTTGGCGGCATGCGTCGGCGCGGCCCCCATGGGGGCGCGTACAGTGGTCAGCCGTGCCGGCCTGTGCGGGCGGCACGGCCAAACACTGAATCCGGACAGATCGAGCGGACCCTTGTCGCCTGCACGTGACAATGCGCGGCACCGGCACGAACGTGATCGGCACGTCGTCACGGCCGTCCTGGTCGCCCATGACGGAGCCCGCTGGCTGACCAGCACGCTCAAGGCGCTGCTGTCGCAAACGCGTCCTGTCCAGCGGCTGGTCGCGGCGGACACCGGCAGTACCGACCGTGGACCGGCCGTGCTCGCCGAGGTCATCGGTCACGGCAACCTCGTGACCTTGCCGCGTACGACGGGCTTCGGCGAGGCCGTGGCCGAGGCGTTGCGCCACCCGGCCGCGACCATGGAAGTGCCGGAGACGGCCGACCTGCCGCTGGACGACCGCATCGAGTGGATCTGGCTGCTGCACGACGACTCCGCGCCGGCCCCCACCGCGCTCCAGCACTTGCTCGCGGTCGCCGACGACAACCCCCATGTCGGCATCCTCGGCCCCAAGCTGCGCGACTGGTACGACCAGCGCATGCTGCTCGAAATCGGCGTCACCATGGACGCGGCCGGCCGCCGTGACACCGGCATCGACCGGCGCGAGTTCGACCAGGGCCAGCACGACGGGGTCAAGGACGTCCTCGCGGTCAGCACGGCCGGTATGTTGATCCGCCGCGACGTCTGGGCCGAGCTCGGCGGCTTCGACGTCGGCTTCGGTCTGTTCCGCGACGACATCGATCTGGGGTGGCGCGCGCACGCGGCGGGGCACCGCGTCTTCGCGGTGAGCGACGCCGTCGTCTACCACGCGGAGGCCGCGGCCCGCCGGCAGCGCGCGATCGGCATGACGAGCGACGACCCGCGCCGCGTCGATCGGCGCAACGCCCTTTACGTGCTGCTGTCGAACGTGCCGTTCCGCGCCATGCTCCGTATGGTCGTGCGCAACATCGTGGTGTCGCTGGTGCGCGCCATGGTGCTGCTGATCCTGAAGAAGCCGGACGCGGCGCGGCACGAACTCGGCGGCCTGCGCGACGTCCTGCGGCGGCCGAACGCGCTGCGCCGGATGCGCGCCGACCGAGCGGAGGGCAGGACGCACGCCTACCGTCACATCCGCAGGTTCATGCCGCGCGGGCTGGCCCTGCGCCGGCTCGTCGACACGATCGGGAACATGGCCTCCGGGACCGGCCCGCTCAGCGCCGCCGGCCGCCATCACGCGTTCGGCGACGGAGGCGAGGATGACGAGCCGCTGGTGCCCGAGACCCGGTGGCTGAGCAAGGTGCTCGCCCACCCGGGCGTCGTCACCGTGCTCCTGCTGGCCGCGGTGACGATCGGGGCGGGCCGCGAGTTGATCGCCTCCGCCGGCCGGCTGGCCGGCGGTGCGCTGGTCCCGGCCTGGGGCGGGGCGCACGACCTGTGGGCCCAGTACCTGTCCGGCTGGCATCCGATCGGGCTCGGCTCGGCCGACGGCGCACCGCCCGCTGTCGGCGTCCTCGCCGTGCTGTCCACAGTCCTGCTCGGCAAGCCCTGGCTGGCCGTCATGGCGCTGTTGCTCGGCTGCGTGCCGCTCGCCGGGCTGACCGCCTATATCGCCGCCAAGCGCGTCGTGCCCGACGTGCCCCCCGGCGAGGCCGGGGCCCGGCGCCGCCGCGGCGTGCACATCCCGACGCCGGTGGTCCGGTCGTGGGCGGCGCTGACGTACGCCATGCTGCCGGTCGCGACCGGTGCGGTGACCGCCGGCCGCATCGGCACCGCGGTCGTGGTGGTGCTGTTGCCGCTGATCTGCCTGCAGGGCCTCCTCGTGGTGAATCCGCCGGGACCCGACCGGATGCGACGGGCCGGCCGCGCCGCCTGGGCGACGGCCCTGCTGCTCGCGATCGCGACGGCGTTCATGCCGTCGGCCTGGATCCTCGTCGCCGCGGCCGGGTGCATGGTGTGGGTCGCCTACGGGCCGTCGGTGCCGGCGCTGGGACGCCACCTGGCCATCGCGCTCGGCGTCCCCTTGCTGTTGCTCCTGCCCTGGGTGATTGGGCTGATCCTGCACCCATCGCGGCTCCTCCTCGAGATCGGCCTGAACCGGCCCGAACTCGTGGACGAGCGGCTGCCGGCCATGTCGATCCTGGCGCTCAACCCCGGCGGCCCCGGCACGCCCGCGCTCTGGGTCACCGGCGGGCTGATCGTGCTCGGGCTGTGCGCGCTGCCGCTGCGCGGCGATCGTACGGCCGTGCTCGGCGGCTGGATGCTGGCCTTGTTCGGGCTGCTGGTGGCGGTCCTGGCCAGCGCGGCCACGGTGACCAAGGGCGCCGACGTGGCGGCCGGGTGGCCCGGGGTGCCGCTGGCGTTCGCCGCCGGCGGGGTGCTGGTCGCCGCCGTGGTCGGGGTGCGGCGCGCGGTCGACGTCTTCGCCGGGCGGCGGCTGCTGCCCAGGCTGGCCGCGATCGTGCTGCTCGGCGTCGCGCTGTCCACGCCGGTGCTGGCCGCGGTGAACTGGGGCGTCACCGGGGGGCGCGGCCCGCTGACCACGGTCGACCGCGACGCGGTCCCCGCCTTCGTCGCGGCGACGGCCGACGCCGCCGTACGGCCGCGCATGCTCGTCCTGCGGCATAAGCCGGACGGCGGGGTCGCCTACAGCGTGCTGCGGGGAGCCATGCCGGCGCTCGGCGAGTCGGAGATCCTCACCACCGGCGCGGCCGACCGCAGGATGGACGCCCTCGTCGCCGGGCTGCTGGCCGGCCGGGGCGCCGACGAGAGCCGAGGTCTCAGCCGGATGGGCGTCCACTATATCCTCGTGCCGAACCCCGCCCGCGATTCGATCACCGGCGTGCTCGACGCCGCCCCCGAGGTGATCCGGCTCAGCCGCACCGAGCGGTTCGCGCTATGGCGGCTCGCGACACCGGGGGGCCGGCTGATGCTGCTCGACGGCAACCAGATCACGCCGCTGGCCGCGAACCCGATCACCGCCCGGGTACGGATCCCGCCCGGCGCCGGCGGGCGCAAGGTCCTGCTGGCCGAGCCCGCCGACGACGGCTGGCACGCGCGCATCGACGGCGGCTCGGTGCGCGGCGAGAAGGCCGACGGGTGGGCGCAGTCCTGGGACGTGCCGCCGGCCGGCGGACAGTTCACGCTGACCCGCGGCATGCTGACCCGGCACATCTGGCTCGGGGTCCAGGCGGCCGCGCTCCTCGTCGTCATCGCCCTCGCGCTGCCCGGCAGCCGTGCCGAGGAGGCGGGACCCGAGCGGTGGCCGGTCCGCGCGCGGCGGCGCGGCGCGGCCGGGCCCGATGCCGACCCCGCCGACCCGGCCGACCCGGCCGACCCGGCCGGGCCC